>NZ_JBHSLU010000083.1:0-4393 GCF_042655245.1 Allobosea massiliensis
GCCTTCGCGCTCGCTCGCACCAACTTTTGGTCGCGCGGGGAATAGGCCCGGAGCGCGTGCTGCACGCGGTTGCCCAGCTGCGCTAGGACGATGTCCGGCACATCTGCCGGGCTCTGCGTCACGAAGTAGACGCCGACACCTTTCGACCGCACCAGGCGCACGACGCGCTCGATCGTCTGCAGCAACCGCGGCGGCGCATCCTGGAACAGGAGGTGCGCTTCGTCGAAGAAAAACACCAGCTTGGGCTTCTCCAGATCGCCAGCCTCGGGGAGGACCCGGAAGAGTTCGGTGAGGAGCCAAAGCAGCAGACACGCATACAGCTTGGGCGATTCCATCAGCGTGTCGGCATGCAGGAGATTGACGACGCCCCGGCCGTCGCGGACCTCGAGCAGGTCCATCACGCTGAGCCCGGGTTCAGCAAAGAGGTCACCACCCCCCTGCGCTTCCAAAGCCAGGATCTCGCGCTGAATTGCAGAGATCGAGGATGCGGTGATGTTGCCGTACGCCGCGCAGGTCTCGGCCCGCATATCCAACATGTCGGCAAGCTCGGCCCGGAGATCGTCCAGGTCGAGATGCCCATGCCCGGCATCGGCGGCGCGCTTGAAGGCGATCGCGAGCGTCCCTTCCTGAACGGGGTTCAGTCCGAGCATGCGGCCAAGGATCAAGGCGCCCATCCGGTCGACGCTCGTCTGCACCGGCAGCCCATGATCGCGATGGGCGTCCCAAAAGCGAGTGGGGCAGCCCGTCGCCATGCCGCTCAGGTCGCCCTTCACGTCAGCGGCGAACACTGGGACGCCGGACGCAGAGAACCCTTCGGCGAGCAGCTGCAACGATCGGCTCTTGCCGGTACCGGTGGCCCCGGTGACCAAGCCGTGGCGGTTCGCGATCGAGAGGGGCAGGGCGATCTCGCGGCCGTCGCTCGTCAGTCCGAATGCAATGCTCGTCATGGTCATCGCCCCGCGTTTCTAGTGCCGCATCATCTCACAGGGCGCTGCGATCGCCAAGCATAATCGGCATTTTATCGCGTAATATCAGTAGTTTAATGGTGATGCGCCGATCGCAGCTGGACCGCATCGATCGTGGCAAAAAGCGTAGGCCGGTATACGCATCTATGCACAGACTACGGACTGGCCCGCTACCCGACCGGCCGCCACGCGCCATGCCCGCCACCGGGCTCGCTAGGGGCAGCACGGGGCACCGCGCCCAGTGCATCAGGCCAGCATCCTGCTGCATCAGCCATGCCAGACCAGCCCATCTCAGCAGAGCCGCACAAATGACCGCAGAGGCGCGATGCGTGCTGTCGGCTGTTGGGGTGCGGATCAGGCTCGTGCCCACTGGCCGGCCTCCTGTGGCCCGGCAAATGGACATCTAGGGACCGTACGAAGGGCAGGGGCGAGCGCGGAGCACCGACGCGCTGAATATCGCCGACCTTATTCTGTGAGGGGGGTTCATCCCCGCCGCTCGGCAACGATCTTGCGATCCTGCATTTTGCTGCAATCGACTGGCCTCGGTGTCCGCTTTGGCGCAAGATTCGGCCTTCATCATCGGAGGCGGTCGCCGTGGCGCAGACTTTCATCGGAAACTTGATCCTGCGGCTGCAGGAGAACGTGTCTGCAGGGGCAAAGAAGGCCGCCGGCGCGCTGAAGGGCGTCGACCAGGCAGCCGCCGGCCTCGGGCGGAATGCCGGGAGCGCCGCCCGGCTCGGCAAGGCGCTCGACGGCCTGGCAACATCGGCTGCGAAGGCGAACGCGCCGTGGGGAGCAAATCTCCAGGCGCAGCTTCAGCGGCTCGGCGCCAGCGCCAGCGAGATCGAAAAGGTCCGTCAGTCCTGGGATCAGCTTCAGGCCCGGCTCGCGGCCGGCGGCATCGGCGGCAAGATGCGGACGAACGAGATCGCCGCCTGGCGGCTGGCGGTGGCCGGCAACCTCACCGCGGTGAGGGCGGAGGCGGATCGCACGAGGCAATCGCTGGTCGGGCTTGGCGACCAGGTGCGGCAGCTTGCTCGAACGGGCAGCTTGCTCGCCGGCGGGCTGGGAACGGCTGTCCTCGGCCGGGCCGGGATTCAGGCTTCCGCGACCTATGAGGATCTGAAGATCGCTCTGGAGCAGAAGAACTGGGGCGCTGACGTCGAGAAGGCGATCATCGCCGAGGCGAACCGGGTCGCTGTGCGGTTCGGCCAGAGCCGAGCGACGGCGCTCGAAACGCTCATGGATGCCGCGGTGTCGAGCGACAAGCCGATGGACGCGCTCGCCAAGTCCGACACCTATGGCCGGGCGCTGGTGCTGGAAAACCTCTACAGCGGCCCCGGGCGTGCTGCCGAGGGCGTGCGCAATCTGGACAAGGCGCGCGACGGGCTCGGCATCGAAAGCCCGGAGGCGGTGCGAGCGTTCTTCGATGGCTATTACCGGGCCAAGTCGATCCTCGGCCCCGATCTGAACACCGACCAATATCGGCAGGCGATCCAGTACGCGCGGACGGCCGGCAAGGCGGTGACGCCGGAGTTCCTGGCCACGACGCTGCCCTCGATGATTGCGGAGAGCAAGGGTGGTGACGCCGGCACGCGGCTGCGCGCAGCGTTCGACCAGATGGTCGTCGGTCGCGCCAGCAAGGCCGCGAGAGAGCGGCAGATCGAGATGGGGATCCGCGGCGCAGACGGCGAGCTCGTCGACGAGGCGAACTTCCGGAATCCGATCGCGTGGATCAATGACGTCGTGGCCAAGCGCCTCGAGGCGGAGGGGCGGCTGAAGCGCGACGCCGATGGCCGCGTGTCTGGCGACAGCAAGGTGGCGCTCGCGAAAGAGCTCGGCCTGCTGACCAACAATCGGCTCTCGTCGGACTTCCTCTACAACATGATCGACCAGGCGGGGCAGCTCGAGCGCCAGCGCCGCCAGATGCTCAACAGCAAGGGCGGTCTCGAAGGCGCCGACAAGGTGCTGGCGGAGAGCCCCACGATGTCCTGGCGCGCGATGGAAGCGTCGCTGCAGAACGTCGCGAGCACCGTCGGCGAAACCGTAATGCCGGTCATCGTGCCCGGCCTCAATAGCATCTCCGGCGGATTGAATTCGCTCGCGACGTCGCTGCAGGCGATGGATGCTGGGACCGTCGCGAAGCTCGGCGCCGCGGGGCTGGGTCTCTATGGCCTGATGAAGATCCTCGGCCCCATCGCGCTGGCGAAGCGCATTTCGGACGTGGCCGGCGCCACCGGACTGCCAGGCGAAGCCGGGAAGGGCGCGGCGGGCCCCTCGCGCATGACCAGGATCATGGAAGCGATCCGGAGCGGTGCGTCGCGCGTGCCGGCCGGCATCGGCGGCTTCCTGAAGAACGGCCTCGTCGGCGGCGCGGTCTACGGCGCGGGCTCATGGGGCATCGACAAGCTACTCGGCGTCGATCCGTCCAAACTGCCGGACACCAGCACCGGAGCGATCCTGAAGCGGCTGGGAAAGGATGCCGCGAGCATCCTGCCTTGGCATGGCACGAACTCGGGGACAGCGCCGGCGGGCACGTACAACGGCTGGACGGTGCAGGAGCACCTTCGGCAGAACAACGAACGGCTGAAGGCCGGGTCTGTCGACACGTCGGGGCTCGATGATGCCGCGGCGAAAGCCACCGCCACAGGCGAACAGATCAAGGCCGGGCTTGGCGTCACCGCCGCGCCGCAGGTGGACACCTCCGCGCTCGAACGGGCAAACGCACTCTTGCGGGAGGGGATCGCCCTGCTCGGCCAGTTCGGGGCGGCGTCCAGTGCGGCCGGTGCCCGTGTCGGCTCTCAGATCGGCCGAGAGCTCCGCGCGGCGCAATCCGACTTCGGTGTTTCGCCATGAGCCGGCGGAAATGGCCGGAGACGGTGGACATCTACCGGCTATCCGAGATCCTCGGTATCTCCACCCGGGCTCTGCGCGACTATCGCGCCCGCGGCGTGCTGGTGCCAGCGGCGGAGAAGGGACAGTTTCAGTTTCTGCCGTCGGTGCATGCCTATGCAGCGCACCTGCGCCAAGTAGCCGAGCGCGACGGCGGGAAGGGTGATGCGCTGACGAAGGTCCGCATCGAGAGCGAGACCGTCAAGCGCCAGATCGCGGAGATCTCGCTGTCGAAGATGCAGGCTCAGTTCCTGACGCAGGACGAGGCCGCGGCGGAGTGGAAGCGAATGGCCAGCATCCTGCGCGAGGGGATGATGCGCTTCCCCGGCAAGGCTGCTGCCGCTCTGCCCCGCCTGACGCCTCACGACATCGGCATGCTGCGCTTGCTCGCCGGCGAGGTGCTGACCATGTGCTCGGAAGAGGCCGAGGGCATCGTCGGCGCCGACCCGGCCGCGTTCCTGCCTGAGACTGCCGGCGCCACCACGTGACGCCGCAGAGCGCCGCCCGCGACCGTGGATGTATCGGCGCGGGCGGTC
>NZ_JBHSLU010000084.1:0-977 GCF_042655245.1 Allobosea massiliensis
CGTCGCCACACGCTACGACAAGCTCGCGGAAAACTTCCTCGCAAGCCTCAAGCTCGTATGCGTCAGGATCTGGCTACGCGGTAATGAGTCGACGGCCTAGTGCTTCCTGCTCCTCGTGCCGCGCGAGCCGCCAGTACATGAAGGCCAGGACGGGGAACATCGCGACCGTCAGCAGCGTCGGCCATTGCAGCAGGAAGCCGAACATCACGAGGACGAAGCCGACGTATTGCGGATGCCTGATCCGGGCGTAGATGCCAGTGGTGGCGAGCGTGCCGCGTCGCTGAGCCTCGTAGAGCACCCTCCAACCGGCCGCGATCAACATGAAGCCGCCGCCGATGAACAGGAAGCTCAGCAGGTGAAAGGGGCCGAAATGCGGGTTCGCTCGCCAGCCGAAGAGTTCCTCGAGAAGATGCCCTGCGTCGTGGGAGAGCCAGTTGACGTCCGGATATCTGGACTGCAACCAACCGGATAGGAGGTAGATCGTCAGCGGGAAGCCGTACATTTCCGTAAAGAGGGCCAGGATGAAGGCGCTGAAGGCTCCGAATGAGCGCCAGTCGCGCGGTGACTTCGGCTTGAAGAAGCTGAAAGCAAAAAAGATGAAGACTGCGGAGTTCAGAAGAACAAGGGACCAAAGCCCGTAGGCGGGAACGTTGTCGTGCATGGGAGCGCTCCGAGAGCCTGATCAGTGTTCGTGCGGAGGCTGCCGCCAACCTGAGGACGGCTGGATTGATTGGTTGCCGTGGCCTCCATGTCTTCCATGCATGAACACATGAAGCAGCGGGCATGCGAGGAATATTAGCAACGGGAGCCAGCCGAGGAGATGGGCGCGGTGCTCCGCAATCAGATAGAAGGCCGCGACTGCCAGAAACCCGACGAGAGCGGTCGTGTCCCATAGCGTGGTGTAGCTGACGGTGGTCACCGGCGATTGCCGGTTAGGTTTGGGTTGTGAACGCCAACCCTGAACCGAGAGATCCCCG
>NZ_JBHSLU010000085.1:0-10182 GCF_042655245.1 Allobosea massiliensis
CGGGGATCTCTCGGTTCAGGGTTGGCGTTCACAACCCAAACCTAACCGGCAATCGCCGGTGACCACCGTCAGCTACACCACGCTATGGGACACGACCAGGCGTTGCGCAGTTCCGGGCGCACTACCTGCGGGCGCATTCTGGCTGGCCCCTTCTCGCAATCCACTCACCACGCCCCGGCATGCCCTGCGGCTGACGGTGGCGGAACCTTCGACGACGCATGACTACGTGGAACGCAGCTTTATACCCCGTCGTTTTGGAAGGTTGCCTTCCTTCCTATGACTCCACGAAACATTTCGGAGGAGAAAGGCTCCCCTCCGAATCGATCTGCGATGATACGGAACGTAGCACGAACGCCGACTTTCACGAAGCCGCCGTCCGGGTTGTCAGGCGCGGCGTCGGTATCCTTGGTTAACGGCCACCCAACCCCAGTTGGGACGATCGAGAGCAGCGTCGCGGACGACGAAGTCGTGGACGATGCGCTCGACGATGGTGAGTAGGCGCCCGCCGTCAAGGCGAGGCTTGAAGATGTAGAGTTCATCAGCCCGGCTGATGCGATCGCCCTCGCCGGTGTTGTAGCCGGTGAGGCGCATGGCCTCGCGCGGATCGAGATCGAGATCGGCGCAGTGCCTGCGGCCGGCGGGAGACGAGATCCAGCGGCCCAGGGCGGCAGGGCTCAGCCGCTCATGCAGCTCCTTCTCGAAGGCGATGAGCGACAGCCCCCTCGGAAGGACGACGCGTATGACGCGCGGGCGAGCCTCGACGGGCGCGCCCGGCATCGGCTTGCGCGAGGGATGGATGAGGACGAGGCGCCAGTTGTCGTAGCCCGGATCGCAGGCGAGGCCCGCCTCGGCCTCGTACATGCCGGCGTAGCGCTCGAGGTTGATGTCCTCGATCCGGGCGAGCGCGTTCTCGGACGCCGTCGCGGAAATCTTGAACAGCGGCAGCGCAAAGCGCCGCGCCAGGCCATGGAGGCCGGTAGGCTGATCCGGCGCCTTCAGCGTGTCGCCAGAGCCGGCGACATAGACATAGGCGACATGACCGGCCTGGTAAGCCTCGGAGAACTCGATATCGAGGAAGGCGACCGCGGGAAGCGGCGCGAGATTTTTGCCGCCGATGGCGGGCCAGCGCGTCTCGACATAGTGCGTTACGGCGGCCGTGCTGCCCTCCTCACGGATGCGGCGAGGCGTCACCGAAATGGCGTGCCCCTCACTGTTCGTCATATTCGTCATGATTTTCATTCCTGTCGTCTCGGGCTTCCCGGGGGCATTCCCGTTCTCACCCTCGCTTCACCCCCTTTCTCCCTTGCGGCCGGCCGGATGAACCCGATCGGCCTCCTCGCGCTTTCCTTCCCGCCAAGCAGGACGTGCTCTGCACCGCGGATGTCAGCGGCGACGAGATGTCGCCGCCCCTCCTCGCAGGCGAAGCCCATCGCGATGTCCCAGAGCCGCGACAGGCTGCGCGGAGTGTGGCCGGCGCAGCCCTGGAACAGCGCCGTCTCGGGCTCGGCGAAGGTACAGCCGACCCGCAGGTTCGCCTCGTGGAAGATGCTCCTCTGGATGGCGAGCATCTCGTCCTCCTTCAGCGCGACCTGGAAGACGATCAGGCGGTCGATGATGCTGTCCGGCAGCGGATCGAGGCTGTTGGCCGTCGCGAACCAGAAGATGTGGTCAGCGCGCATGGGAAGATCGACGAACTCGTCGACGAAGCAGGCGGCGTTCTCTCGCTCAAGGATGCTATGCAGGACATTGATCGGTGTCTCGCTCGGGTTAATCGGCGAGGCTTTTTCGATTTCGTCGATGACGATCAACGGGCAGGCATGGCTGCCCTCGATCAGGAGCTTTGCGACCTTTCCCGGGCCCGACGCCTTCCAGACCGGAGCCAAGCCCGAGAAGGCGGAACCGCGATCCGTCATCAGGTTCATGGCGATGACATTCGAGGGCACGCCGAGCGCCTCGGCGAGCTTGCGGGCGTAAAAGGTTTTTCCGGTTCCCGGCGGTCCGACCACCACGGCCGGGTCGAGCCGCAGCGGGGTGCCGGTGGTCGAGCCGAGTTTAGCTGCCCTGACGATCCAGGCCGTGACCTCCGAGAACTGCGGACAGATCGTATCGAGGCCGGCGATCCGAGCGATCATCGCCTCGTCGGGAATGACGAGCTTGCGCCAGGGACCGCGCTCATCCGCCTGCATCCGGTTCCAGAGCCTGATCTGGCGCGCCTGCGCCGCGTCCTCGTCGTTGCTGGCCTCGGCAGGATCGCCGACAAAGCCGTCTCCATGGCCGAGACGACGGGCCAGCCGGTCGGCATCGTAGATCTCGATCGCCGGGCCGACGGGCTCGGACGCAGCCTGATCGGGCTCCTCCTGTATCTCAACCTCCCCGCCATCGGGACGTTGCCGGCGCAGATGATCGATCAGCACGCGGTTCTCGTGGTAGCTCCAGCTCTGAGCGAATTTAGCCTCGGCGTCTTCGGAGGTGTTGGGCGTCACGCTGTTCATCACCGACCTCACAGCGCGACGCCACTGATGTGGGTCACGAAGGGCGGCCCCTGGCGGGCGATGCGGCGCCCGACGCCGAGCGCGATTTCGACCAGCGCCCGCATCGAATGGGGATCGGCGGCACGTTCGGAGATAAGCCGCTCCACCGCCATCTTCGCGATCAGGTCGTTGGAGCTGCGTGCCGGCCACAACCCGACCCGGCAGAGTTTTGCATAAGCGAGGATCAGCGCGCCGCGCCGGGCCGCATACCAGGACGGTGCGGGCTCCTCGGGTTCCGACCAGGCCTCGATCGAAGCGAACAGCGCCCGGGATTCCTCCAGCAGCGTGACGAGATCGGGCGCCGCCGCGAACCAGGCCTCCAACGCAAATGCGTCCTCCAGATGGTAGGTCCTGGGGCCGGTCCCGTTCTCCTGCCGCGCCGGCAGGACCTCCCCACGGAAGCGCCGCGCCGCCATTTCCATGCCGACCGGGACGCGGGCGCCGGTCGCGAGCCGCAGGCCGCCCGGGCGCACGGTTGCCCGCAGCGCGCGAGTCATCAACTCCGGTGCATGGACACCGCTGCCAGCGCCATATTGCCGGGCGCGCTCCTTCGCCAGCATGGCCTGCGCGAAGTCGTCCTCTGGCGATCCCGAGGGCACGAGCAGCATCGCGATCTCACCGGCATGGGCGAGGATAGCGAGTGCATTGCCGGTAATCACCCGATCCTCGAGCGCAGAGGGATCGACCTCGGCGAGCGCGAGGAAGCGCTCGTATTCCCGCGCGTGCCCCAGTGCCCGGCCGCGCAGGTCGAGGAGCGATGGCAGCCGTTCGAGCAGCGCGGCATTGCGCTCCATCTCATCTGGAATCTCCGGCAGAAGAGCGTCGAGGGCAGCGAGTTCGTCGAGCACGGGCACCGTGCTGGTGGAGAAGGCGAGATCGCGCAGGGATGAGGTGATGATGTCGGTCATGCTCTGATGTGTCCTGAGGGTCGGCCTGTCCGCCCTTCCGGCTCCCCGCCTCGCCATGACGAAAGGCGCGTCTACGAAGACGCGCCTTCCCGTTTCCGATCGGAATGTCGCGACGCAGTGGTCAGCCGTGCTCATCGATATTGAGGAACCGCGAGCTCTGGCCGGAGACCGTCTCGCCCTGGCCGAAGGCGATCTCCCAAAGTGCGCCGAGATGGCCCGGATCGCCGTTTCGGGAGCGAACGAGATCACGCGCGGCGATCTTGGCCGCGACCTCGGTCTCGCTCCGCGCCGGCCACAGCGCGACACGCAGCAGGCGGGCATGGGCCAGGATCAGCCCACCCTCGATCGCGTCGATGGTCAGAGCATCCGGCTCGGCGACGGCGCGCAGACCGTCGACCAGCGCCAGCACTCGCCTGGCGCCGTCGAGCAGGCCGGCGAGATCGGGCGCGGCGGCGAACCAGGCCTTCAGGCTTTCGGCCTGCTCCAGGGGATGGACGCTTGGAACGCCCCGCTCGGTCGGTTTCGGCTGCAGCGCCCCGACCCGGCGCGCCATCGTCTCGATCATCTCGCGGATTGCGTCGGCGCCCGCCGGCAAGGTCAGGTGGGCTTGTCGGCGCGGGAGTTCCCCGACCGCGCGGCGCGCCAGTGCGATCTCCTCGCCATCGCCATGGCGGCGGGCGTGGCGCAATAGGTTGCGGCCGAACTGCTCGCGCGCCCAGGCGTCGTCCGCGGAGCGCGCCGGCAGCAGGAGGAGTGTCAGGTTAGAGGCGTTGCATAAAACGGTCAGGGCATTGGCGGCATCGATCCAGGTCTCGACCTCACCGGGTTCGCGCGCGATCAGCCCGATCAGCCGGCGAACCTGCTCGGTATGGGCCTGGCCGCGGCCGCGCAGCGTCATGAGGCTCGGCAGCTGGTGGCGGAAGAGCGCGAGGGCTTCGACCTCGGTCGGCGCCTCGGGGACGAGGCGCTCCAGGGCGGCGAGATCGTCAATGACGGGATGCACGATCGCGTCGAGGGCGATAGTGCTGAGCAACTCCTCGCAGCGGGTGGTGGTCTTCATGGTGTTTCCTTCGAGTCATTTGGGGTGACCTGCTCTCGGCAGTCGCTTTCCCTCACTCTCGCGGAATCGAAAAAAAGCAGCGCCGGTGTCGGCGCTGCCTCCTGTCTTGATGGTCTTCGGCACCTCGTCTGTCAGACGAGCTCGCTCCAGTCGAAGATCAGGTCGTCGCGGGCGTCGACCGGCAGCGACCGGATCCAGGCGGCGTCAGCCGTGACGTGCCGGATCGCGGCCAACATGTGCACGGGGTCGCCGATTTCGCTCCTCAGGTTGACCAGCGCGACGATCTCCTTCTTGAGCGCCAGCGCTGCCCGGTTGTGCACCGGCCTGATCATGACCTGCGCCGCTGTGAGATAGGCGGCGATGCGGGCCCCCTCGGCCGCGACCATCAGCTCGCCAGCATTATCCGGCCCGCGCTGCGCCAGCATGATCAGCCGGTCGCAGGTCTCGAACATCTTGCGCGCACGCTTCACGAGATGATCGAGATTGGGCGCCGCCTTGGCAAAGCCGACCCAGCTGGCGACCTGGGTGTGGGCGAAAGCGGGCGGCCCCCCACGCAGCTCCAGCCCCTCCGTCAGGTTCCAGCGCTCGAGCGGCCAGGTCGACAGCCCGCGCTGATCGGCCCGCGGCCCGGTCGGAGCCGGGGGCAACATCAGGTCGGGCACGGCAAACGCCGCCCGCTTCCAGCGGATACGGCGCGCCAGCGTCGCGTCCATCATCGAGACGTACGTCTTGTCATAACGATGGTGCAGCGCGCCGGTCTGCTCGGCCAGCGCCAGCTTGGCCTCGGCGCTATCAAGGTCGTCGGCTGGCCAGATCGCGGTGAGCGCGACCAGGCTGAGGCTCATGATCTGCAGGCCGGCGCAGGCGCGTTCGGAGACGTCGTGCTCCAGTCCGTCAAACAACCCGAGCCGGAACTCCTCGCTCTGCAGGCTCTTTGCCGTGCGCGCCGCGCTCTTAAGGTCGATCGGCTGGCGGCGGAAGGCCGCGAGCTCCTGGACGCTCGGATCATCACTGTGGGCGACCTCCATCGCGACCGCGATCGGGTCGCGCAACACCTTGTCGTGGTGCTCGTCCACCGGGCTACCGGCGTGCGGGGCGAGCGAGCGCCCGCCCTGGTCATTCTTGCTCATGTAAATCTCTTTTCCTGTGGGTCGCGACCATCTGGCCGCAATTCCCCGCTGTTCCCGGAATCGAAAAAGGCGCCCCGCTCGGGACGCCTCCATCGGTTCGCTCCATTCATCCGATCGGCTGTCAGACGATCGGAATCCAATCGGGATCGAGCTCGAGTGTCGCCCCGAGCCGGAAGCTTTTCGCGATCCAGTTGGCCTCGCTGACGAGATGTCGGATGGCCGCCTGCCGATGCAGAGGATCAAACCGGCAGGCGCGATCGTTGATCAGCGCGACCAGCCTGAGCTTGGCTTCGGCATCGGGCGAATGCCGCATCGCCGGCCAGATCGCGGCTCGCGCCGCTGCCAGATAGGCGAGGATGCGCGCGCCCTCCGCAGCCCGGCGGATCGGCGTGCTACCCTGCCCGTCGCGATTGGCGATCATCGTGAGGCGATCCGCGATGGCGATCATCGCGCTGAAGCGATCCACCAGCGTGGTCAGGTCGGGATAGGCCTCGACGAAGGCGCCCCACCGGGCGATCCCGTGGCCGCCCAGCGTCGCCGAGCCCCCGGCCAACGGCACCGCGTCGACGAGATCGAAGCGCGACAGCGGCCAGGCTGCCAACCCCCGGTCGAACGGCGCCGGCACGGCCGGGCCAGGAGGCACGACGAGCGCGCCGACGTCGAAGGCGGCGCGATGCAGCCTCATGCGAGACGCGTTCTCGGCCGAGAGCATCGGCGCCACCTCATAGTCGGTGTCGCCATAGTGCGGCTGCGTCTCCCGGGCGAGCGCCCGCTTGGCGTCAGCATCTTCGATCGTGTCGGTCGGCCAGATCGCCACGATCGCCGCGCAGCTCAAGCCGACGATCTGCAGCCCGACCTGCGCCATGCGATCCTCCTTGGTCTGTTCGAGGCCAAAAGGCAGCCGCTGCGCCTCGTCGATGCAGCGCTTGGCCTCGCGCGCGACGATATTGAGAGCGGGCGCGTGGTCGCGCACCGCGATCAGCTCGGCAAGCGAGGGATCGTTGCCGATGCCACCGGTCGTCTCGTCGAGCGGGTCCCGGATCGGCCCAGGCGGGCGGTCGCCGCCTTCGTCACCGGTCGCAATCTCCATGATGCTCCGGTCCTGATCATTGTTCGTCATGCTGGTCTTATCCTGTGGGTCACAGCCCCATCGGCTGCGCTTCCCCTTCCGCCCTCAGGAATCGACGAACGCGCCGTCGCCGGCGCCTTCGTCGTCATCCATAGGTGCCTGTTCGGTTCAGGCCGCGAGCTGGAAGAACTGGGTCTGCTTGTTGAGCCAGCGCTCGATCGCATCGAGATGCCCATGCCGGGCGGCGTCACTCGCAGGAAGCGTCTGGCGCAGGGTCGCGACCTCGGCGAGCGCCTTCGGCAGGGTCAGCCAAGGCACGTCAGCCTGCGTCGTCAGCCGGTCTCGCAGCCAGGCCTGCCCCTTTTGCCAGCCCGTCGGCGACAGCGATTGCGGCGCCTCCAACAGCGTCAGCCGGTTGGCAAAGGCTTTCAGCCGCTCGTCGCTGAACCCGGCCGAGATCGCAGTGCGCTCAGCCCAGAGCGAAGCATGCCAGCGCGCGCAGGCGCGGGCATCCTCGTTCGACAGGAAGCCGCCGCCATACAGCGTCGCCTCGGGATAGGGCGAGGGTTCGCGCTCAGTGAAGCGGTTGGCCAGTGCAGCGGCGAGGTTGGTGCGGAAGCCGGTATGTTCACGGATCTGTGCTGCCCGCTCGTTGTAGAGCGCGAGATTGCGCTGGTCTGGCTGCAGGGCGTGGCAGCCCTGCTCATAGGCGACCAGGATCGGCTGGGCGTTGGTCTTGACCGTTCGGATCGGTCGCACGCCGCGCTGCAAGAAGAGCCCGACGATCGCCTCGACGGCCAGGTCGAGATAACCAGCCGGATCGACCGTCAGGTCGACCGTGGCCCACGAGGTCGCGACCGTCGGATTCGGCGTCACGCCTACCATCGGGGTCAGCCGGGAGAGGCCGCCCAGCAGCATGACCTCTCCGCTGGCGAGCATCCGGTTGGCCACGCCCTTGTCGGTCAGGCCGAGCATGGTCGCGACGGTCGTCGGCGCAACCTCGCGCAGGTGCCGGAACAGGGCCAGCGTCGCCTTGGTGTCGGCGAGCGCGTCATGCGCCTCGGCCTCCGACAAGGCGATGCCGTTGGAGCGACAGACATCGCCGAGCTTGAAGCTCGGCTTCTCCGTCGCGCCCAGCGGTACGGTGATCGCCGCCGGCTCCAGCATCGCCACCGCCCGCACCATCGTCAGCAGGTCGGCACGGCGGTGGCCATTCACCTGTGTCGCATAGGGCGGCAGGAGATGGGTGAAGAAGGCATGCCTGAGCACCTCCTCGTCGAACCGGATCGTATTGTAGCCGATCACGGTCGCCGGCGCCCATGACGCCAGCGCCTTGGCGATGATGCCGAGCATCTCGGTCGACGACAGCGGCGACTGCTCGAGCTGCTCCGGCCGGATGCCGGTGGTCAGCAACGCAGCCGGCGCCGGTACGATATGCGCCGGCAGGCGGCAGCGCAGCGAGAGCTCGCCCAGAGGCACGAGGTTCTGGTCGGTATGGATTAAGGCCGCCTGCAGCGGCACGTTCCATTGCGGTTCGAGACCACTGGTCTCGAGGTCGTAGATCACAAAGGACATCGGTTCAGGTCCTCAGTGCCGGCTGCCGGTGCCGGGCGACATCGGCACCTTGCTCAGGGTGACGCCGAGTTCGCGTGCATCCTGCTGCATCGCAGCCTCCACCATCACAGCGGTCCGCGTGCGGCGGATCTCGTCCTCGTCGAAGATCATGGCCTCGTAGACCACCACCTTGCGCTCCAAATGCGCAATGTCACGTGCCGGCGCCTCCGCCAGCGCGAAAGCATAGAAGCGCGCATGCGCCCGCGCGCCTTCCGCCATCTGCAGGGCGGTCAGGCCGCCATGCTCCGGAAACGACCGCTCCGGCTGCTGCTCCAGCAGCAGAGCATGCGCCATCGCCTCCTGCCACAGCCAGAAGAACCTCCCTGGCTGATCCGTCGTCATCCGGTAGCTGCGCTGGTAGCGCGACAGATGCGGGGCCGTCGGGCGCGCCTCATCCCGGGCAGCTTCTCCTGCCTCATTCTCAATCGTCATCGACAATCCGCTCCGGTTCGTATCGCCCGGAACGGCTCGTCCGCCTCGGTTCACGGGGGTTCCCGAAAATGGGTTCCGATCATTTCAGCTCAATCAAATCCTCCCATACGCGTGAGAATGCGCAATCATGGCCCAGTCCTGACGCTCGGAAGGTCTGGTTCGGGGCTGCCTAACATTGCAATGCAGCGGCAATATCGACACTAGCGCACGGACTTCAACACCGCCCGGCCTCAGTCTCAGCTGGGATGGCAGACGCCGAAGGTGTATGCTTCAATCTTCGCCCCCGTCGGCCCTGGCGCCGTGTTATGCTACAAGCACATCGCCAGAGCACGTCGCTGAAGCTGCCCGAACGGGCGACCCGCCGGAAACGAACTTTAGCGCTGGACAAAAACTGGGGGCAACGTCGACCCCCGCGGCCCTCAACGGCGAGGACGTTGCCAGAAGGTTGCTCCACCACATCAGTCCGAGAAGAGCGTTATCGACGGATGCATGAGCCCGATGATCTTGGCTCTGTGCTCTGCGTGAAGGCAAAGCGGACAAACAATAGGATCAAGTCGCAGTCCGGTGCCTTTCTCCTGTTCGGACACGAGGCTTTGCTTCCAGTGTGGGGCAACGAGGGCATAGCGGTGTCGCGCGTGAGGATCATGGATAAGGGCAGGATCCTTGCCCAGCTCGATGCAATCAACATTAATGCCGCCCCGGTTTATCCGAGCATCGAACAGACCGCGGTCCACCTCCGAGATCGCCACCTCGTGCGGCCGGCTGTATAGCTCAAAGCGCAGCTGGTTTTGCTGCACCGTGGGCGCCTCGCAGCGCCAGCGCATGCTGCAAACATCGGGTGGCCGGCCCAGGTAAGAGCGTTGCAGAATCCTAAGGTGCGGCCTCAAATGCCGAATCAAACGGGGTGGAATGATGACTCACCGATTTCCCGACGTAGTGGTGTTGTTGCCGGGGCTCATCGGGTCTGGTTTGGCCAAAGACGGAAAGCCCATTTGGGGAACCTCTCCCGGCGCGCTTTGGAGTGTCGTCGCAGGCGGTGCCCTAAAACAACTCATGCTGACGGGAGCGGACAACGGTGACGACGATATCGGGGACGGCATCGTTGCCACGGGCCTGATCTCCAACCCCGAACTCATCCCAGGCTTGTGGAAGCAAGGAGGTTACACACGCCTGTCCCAAAGTATTGTCGAATCGCTCGACCTCGCCCGGAACGAGAACTTCTTCGAATTCCCGTATGATTGGCGGCGCGATAACCGGGTGTCCGCCAGAAAGCTCGCGCGTCTGGCGGAAACCTGGCTCGCTCGTTGGCGGGAGAAGAGCGGGAACAAAGAAGCGAAGCTGGACACCCGCAAGAACCCTCCGATTTCTGGCGCTCTGATGGGTTCGGTGCAATGTCTGCCTGATGATCGGCTTCGGGCTGCCTGAGGGCCGGCGCTTT
>NZ_JBHSLU010000086.1:0-2579 GCF_042655245.1 Allobosea massiliensis
GTACGCCTCCGAGGAGGGCCATCTTGCGCTGATCAAGAGGCGGTAGCTGACTGTCGATATGGATAGCCATATTGATAGTCATGCGGTTACGCGTCTGGAAATCGTTGAGATGGGTCGGCGCCGCCGCTGGCCTGACGCAACCAAGCTTCGGATCGTCGAGGAGAGCTATTCCGGGCCACGTCTTGTTTCGGCGACAGCGCGTCGACACGGCATTTCGAACCAGCTTCTGCACCTTTGGCGGCGCGCATGGCGCGAAGGCCGCCTTGGAGGCGAAGCCGCCGGAGGCTTTGTTCCAGCTGTGATCGTGCCGGAGATGGCCGCGACGAGCGGAACGCCGGTGTCAGGCACGGCTGGGCGCATTGAGGTGGTAAGTGCGAACGGGCGACGCCTGATCGTGGAACGCGATGTCGACGTCGAGGCTCTGATCCGGATCGTGCAAGCGCTGGAGCGGCTTGCGTGATCCCGGTTCCAACGGGCGTGCGGGTCTGGCTGGCGACGGGCTATACGGACATGCGCCGGGGCTTCCCGGGCCTATCGCTGCAGGTGCAGGAAGTGCTGCGCCGTGATCCGCTGAGCGGGCATCTGTTCTGCTTCCGTGGGCGTCGAGGCGATCTTTTGAAGGTAATCTGGCATGACGGCCAGGGCGCCTGCCTGTTCACGAAACGGCTGGAACGCGGGCGGTTCCTGTGGCCATCACCGGCAGATGGCGTCGTGGCGATCACGCCCGCGCAGATGGGCTATCTACTGTCCGGGATCGACTGGCGAAATCCGCAGGAAACCTGGCGCCCGACGCGGGTTGGATAGCATTTGGCCTTTGAAATCGCAGGCGAAATCTGATTCACTTGGATCGTGATGGTGACGCCAGACGATCTTCCTTCGGACCTCGCGGGTGCCCTGGCGGCGCTGCGGTCCGAGCGCGAGGCGCGGCTGCAAGCCGAGGCGGCAGCCGCCAGCGCGCGGGCGAAACTCTCGGATACCGAGGCGCTGATCGCGCATCTGCAGCTGATGATCGAGAAGCTGAAGCGCGAGAAATACGGCCAGCGTTCCGAACGCACGGCGCGGCTGATCGAGCAGATGGAGCTTCAGCTCGACGAGCTCGTGATTGCGGCGAGCGAGGACGAGCTTGCCGCGCAGGCTGCGGCGACGAAGAGCGGGAACGTACGCGCCTTCACGCGCAAGCGGCCGGTGCGCAAGCCCTGGCCGGAGGACATCAAGCGCGAGCGGATCGTGATCGATCCTCCCACCGCTTGCACCTGCTGCGGCGGCTCGCGGCTGTCGAAGCTGGGCGAGGACGTGACCGAGACGCTGGAGGAGATCCCGCGGCGCTTCAAGCTGATCGAGACGGTACGCGAAAAGTTCACCTGCCGCGATTGCGGGAAGGTCAGCCAGCCGCCGGCGCCGTTCCACGCGACGCCACGCGGCTTCATTGGTCCGCAGTTGCTGGCGACGATCGTCTTCGACAAGTTCGGGCAGCACATCCCGCTGAACCGCCAGAGCGCGCGCTTCAAGGCCGAGGGGATCGATCTGCCGCTGTCGACGCTGGCCGACCAGGTCGGCCATGGAACCTTCGCCCTGAAGCCGCTCTTCGACGTGATCGAGGCCCACGTCCTCGCGGCCGAGCGCCTTCACGGCGACGACACGACGGTGCCGATCCTGGCGAAGGGCAAATGCGCGACCGGGCGCATATGGACCTATGTACGCGATGACGGCCCCTTCGCCGGCCCCGCGCCGCCGGCGGCGGTCTATTACGCTTCAGGCGATCGCCGCGGCGAGCATCCGCAGACGCATCTGGCCGGGTTTGCCGGCATCCTGCAGTGCGACTGTTACGGAGGCTTCGAGCCGCTGTTCGACCCGCAGCGGAAGGAACAGCCGATCACGCCGGCCTTTTGCTTCGCCCATGCGCGGCGCGGCTTCTTCGAGCTGGCCGACATCGCCAAAAAGGCCCGCGACGGTGTGAAGGGCAAGCCGGTCTCCCCGATAGCCCTGGAGGCGGTCAGGCGCCTCGACGCGCTGTTCGAGATCGAGCGCGTCATCAACGGCCGCAGTGCCGAGGAGCGGCGGGCCGTACGCCAGGAGAAAAGCAAGCCGCTTCTCGATGAGATGCAGGCCTGGCTGCTGCGCGAGCGCGAAACCCTCTCGCGCTCCGCCGAGGTCCTGAAGCCGATGAACTACATGCTCCGGCGCTGGGCCGACTTCGCTCGCTTCCTCGACGACGGCAGGATCTGTCTCTCCAACAATGCTGCGGAGAGAGCGCTCCGCGGCATCGCCCTTGGACGGCGCAACTGGACCTTCGCCGGTTCCCAGCGCGGCGCCGACCGCGCCGCCGTCATGCTCACGCTCATCACCACCGCCCGCCTCAACGACATCGATCCGAAAGCCTGGCTCGCCGACATCCTGGCCCGCATCGCTGATCTGCCGGCCTCACGTCTGCACGAACTGCTGCCCTGGGAGTGGAAGCACCTGCGCCAGGCCGACACGATCGTCGATCAGCAAGCCGCCTGAACTTCAACTAACCTCATCATAGAGCCCGCTACGCTCGCGCGAAGGCTTCGATCACGCGGCCTTCCTCGTATGCGTAC
>NZ_JBHSLU010000087.1:0-8408 GCF_042655245.1 Allobosea massiliensis
CATACCGCTCTCCAGTTGCGCCGCTCCAGCCTGGCCGACGCTGCGCCCCGCGCCCGTTCGATCGGAGGTGACCGATGCAGCGATGCGCAAATCCCACATCTCATCGAAAGAGGCAATTGTTCAAGCACTCACCGCTCGATGAATACCTCGAGTTTCGTAGACGCCGTCGGACAAGATATCATGCTATCGTTCGAAATCGACGAGTGACAGCATCCAGCCCCTGACGTGATTGCGCTTGGGATTGCACAACATCTCGATCCAATTGATCACGCTCTGCCTTGCCTCTTTCGCGCGCCAGATGCGTTTTCCGGCAGCTTCGCTTGCCCGCGAGCAGATCCACGACGCTCTCGGCCACTGCGTTGCTGTAGCAATTCTCAGGTCTGAACACCGAATCTTTAACTTCAGGAAGGCAGGCCAGCCTATGCCGGTGCAGTGAGGCCGTGACCTGAATTGACCAGGACCGCGGCCTGCGGCTTTCGACACTGTGCCGCCAACCGCAGAGGCTGCACGCACAGAGGCCCTACGCCGGGAGGCAGCGCGGGCGGAAATCCACGATGGTACGAAAGCCAGGCTGGTCCCGTCGGTCACCGCCGTCACCTTCTAGCCCCTCCTCGCAGGTGCCCGCAAACTGCCGCGAAGCGCGGAGGTCTACGCAGTAGGCGTAGAGAAGCAGCGCCGCAATTATCCCGGATAGCAAGGCGGGCAACTCCGTTCCTCGATGTCGCTGTCGAGGACGGCCGAACGATCGTGACTCTCCCGCCCCGTGACCCGAACGAAATGCGCAGTGATCCGGTGGCGCAAAATCATGCACGGAAGCCGGCAGAAGCCAACCCTAGTCGATATCCCGTGAGCGAAGCACCACCGGCCATGCGCCACTAGATCACGCCGCACCACAGCCGTCCACGCCATCATTGGGACAGGCTCCTACCACTGAACGGCAGTTCCTTGCGACGAGCCACCATCGCGCCGTATCCGCGACATTGACCGGTGACTACGCTCTCCTTAAAACAGGGCCGCTTGTTGTATGGCATCGGTTTGATGGCTTGCCGCTGCTGTGGCTTGCGCATACGCGTAAGCCGCCTCGCAAGTCGAGGTCGTCGATCGGCCGGAGAAATTGTGTTGAAGCCTTTCTTTGCCAGAGCCACATGAATACCCACACGACGCCCGTGCGAAACTTTGAAACTGAAATTTCTGTCGTCGTTCCAGCGTTTAACGAAGCCGCCAATATTCCGGGTTTGGTGGCGCACCTGAGGGACATACTCGCGGACTGCAAGGCGTTTGAGATCATCGTCGTCGACGACGGGAGCACGGATACCACCGCAGATGTCATGCGCGAGCTCATCGCGGAGACCACCAATCTCAGTTACGTGCGCTTATCGCGCAACTTCGGGCATCAAGCAGCGCTCCGCGCGGGGCTGTCCTATGCCAACGGCGCCGCTGTCATCTCGATCGACGCCGACCATCAGCATCCTCCAGAGGTCGTGCCCAAGCTCATCGCAAAATGGCGGGAGGGGTACGATATCGTCACGACGAAGCGCAATGACAGTATCCAAATTCCGGCGTTCAAGCGCCTGACATCGCGGGCATTCTACGCTATCCTCAACCGCCTCGGGGAAGTCACGGTTAGTCCCGGCATGGCCGACTTTCGCCTGCTCGACCGACGTGTCGTGAACGTGATCAACGATATGCCCGAAGCGGATCTTTTCCTCAGGGGGATGATTCCGTGGCTCGGCTTCCGAACGGCCAATGTCGAGTTTAACGTCGCGGAACGCCTGCACGGAAACACCAAATACACCCTGCGCAAGATGACTTCACTAGCGGCGGCTGGAATTGTTGCTCAGAGCATGCTGCCGCTCAGAATTTCGATTCTACTCGCCGGTTTCGTGGCAGCCCTAACGGTCATTTACGTTACATATGCACTCTGGCGTCTCTTCGTGAATGGAGACGCCATTCCCGGATGGGCGTCAGTGATCGTCTGCGTCAACCTTATCGGCGCTCTTCAGCTCATCGTACTTGGTGTCATCGGCGAATACCTTGGACGCGTCCTCCGCGAGAGCCGTCGTCGTCCGGCCTTTGTCGTCTCCGAAGCCACTCTGCCTCACCGCGAGGCGCGGCCGTGATCGCCTGGCAACATTTGCTCTTGCTTGCACTCTATGTCGGCGTCAGCGTCTCCGGGCTAACGCTAATGAAGCTCCGGACGGAGCTGACCGACACGATGACTTGGGTAGGATTTGCGCTTTACGGCGCCGGCTTCGGCCTGTGGCTGCTCTTCTTGAAACGCGTGCCGTTGT
This sequence comes from Allobosea massiliensis, assembly GCF_042655245.1. Taxonomy (NCBI): domain Bacteria; kingdom Pseudomonadati; phylum Pseudomonadota; class Alphaproteobacteria; order Hyphomicrobiales; family Alloboseaceae; genus Allobosea; species Allobosea massiliensis. Next base: position 2,292 of record NZ_JBHSLU010000087.1, read on the forward strand.
CGAAGGCGTTCCCGGTCGCCGCAGGTTGCCTGATAATAGCCACGCAATTGTGCGGCTGGTACTTCCTGAAAGAAAGCATCAGCAGAAGCCAGATGCTGGGCATCGCCATGATGCTGTTGGCGGTCCCGTTGATATTCCGGGCGTGAGCGCCCGATGGAGCTGTGAGATGGCCGATCAAGACCTGCGCGAGCGTCAGCGCGAGCACTTCAACTCAATCGCCGGTAGGTACCAGGCGGCTCGCCGGAACGCCAATCATCTGCTCTTGAAGGACCTTATGTGGGCCCATGCCTTGCGTGGCATGGACCGATTTCGCGGCCAAAAAGTTGAAGTTCTGGAACCCCTCTGCGGATTTGCTGACGGCAAATCGATTATCGAGCGGTATTTGTGCGATAACGTTGAGTACTCCGGGTATGACTACAGCGAAAAAGTTATAGAACTACTTAAAGATCAGCACCCACAAATTAACTGCTGGACAGCGGACGCAACAAAATTCGACCCCCTGCCTGGACATTACGACATTGTTATTCTACTCGGCGGCCTCCATCACGTGCCCGATTACGCAGCTTTGGTCGTCGAAAAATCGGCGCGAGCACTGAAACCTGGAGGCATCTTCATCAATCTGGAGCCAACATCAGGCAACGTCGTATCCCGCAAGATCCGCGAGGCTATTTACAGGCGCAATTCCCTATTCGACGAGAGAACAGAACGTGACTTCGGGTGCGGGGAACTGTTCGCCATGTTTGAGAATGCTGGATTGCGTCGGCTGCGCATCACCCATCCAGGGCTTCTTTCGTATGTTTTGTATTACAATCCCGATGCTTTTCCGCGGCTAAATCTCGGGGGCTTGGGCGCAGTTCGCCGTGCGTTCTCAGTGGACAAACCCTTTCTGGAAAGTGCGATAGGACGCTTCTTTTCCTTCGCAACCCTGTCGGTGTGGGAGCGCCCTCTTCAAGCGACCAGCGCGAGCGGATGACAACGCCGCGCGTCGTTGCGAGCATAGAAGGCTCCGAACTTGCGTTTGCGCTCCTGTTGCAAGACGGTTTCTCTGGCTCGGCCTTCGCCGCAACGATCAAGCGCGAACTGACGCCGGATTTTCTCAGCTGGAAGTACTCGTCGCCCGCTGGAAAATCGGTTCTGGCGGTTGTCGAACGGTCGGGTGTACCAATCGCGATGGTGTCCGCTTCCCCTCTGCGGCTCCAGGACCGCAACGCCGGGGTGCGGCGCGCTTGGCAGATCGGTGATATCGTCACGGCGTTGCCACACAGGGGGCAAGGGTTATTCCGGGATTGCCTCGCCGCTCTTGTCGCCTCACTACCGGCAGGTGACGTTGTCCTATGCTACCCTAATGCAAACTCACGCAGAGAGCTGCTTAACCAAGGCTTCACTGCCGTCGTCGACCTCGCGTATTCTGCACGCCCAGCACTCTGGTGGAGCCGAGCATCCGTAAATCGGCTTGTAAAGCCCCTCTCTTTTTTTGGTGATCTGTTGCATCTGGGCAGCCACGACATGCACGTCGCACGAGACGCCGATTATCTCAATTGGCGTTATCTGGATTGCCCGAGCCGGACCTATACGGTTCTGATAGAGGGCGCAGCCAACAATCCAGAGGGCGTTCTGATCTTCCGACGATTCAACGACGTCCTTCCCATCGCAGTGATCATGGACCTGCTTGGAACAGAAGCTGCGGTCGTTCGACTGCTCAGCCAACTCGACCGCGAGGCGCGCAAGCAAGGCCTGCCCGTGATCATGACAATTGACGCCCAACCGGTCGGCGAACACCCCACCTATCCGACAATGCTGCGAGTACCAAGGCCGCTGCAGCCAAAGCGCATGACGCTTTTAGCGAAGATTGCCGGCGCTCCGACTCCGACCAGCGCTACGAGTGCTGAATGGAGGCGCACATGGCATATTCAGGCCGGCGATTGGGACGGCCTTTGAGATGCGACAGACCCCATCGTGCATGTAGCGAGGGCGTAAGGTATGCAGGAGCTTGTGTGACCGAGTCAGTCAATTCAATGGCCAGACGATCGCTTGCTCGCGGGCATCAATCTGCTTGAGCGGCACAAGGCGCATTGCGCCACGACCTCTGTCTGCCTGAAAAGTCTTCAACAACACCTGCAATAACTTGTAGGGATCGTCGCCCCGCGCTTCGAGACCTTGATCTTGCAATAGTTCTATCGTGGATGAGAGTGCGTTAAAAAAATCGCTGTCCGGGTCTGTGCTCAGACGACTAAACCGGATCGCGATGGGGTTTTCAACGTTGGCATGGCGTAAGAAGCGCGCCACAGAGGCGATTGGCTCATAGGAGAGCCCTCCACGGCATTCGAGAATGATCGGACGCGATGGATCGTTCCGGCTCTGGCTGACCACCTTTTTTAGGCTATTAGCAAATCGCTGTGTGGTCTCGACGTTCGTTTCAACGGCCGAAATCAGTTCGGCCGCATTGACGCGGGACCGGTCTCCCTCCGGCGTGAAAAGTTGATGAGTGACGATTACCAGGATCATGAAGGCTGCTTGGCGCAGTCGCAAATATGCGCCCTGAGTACGGTCCACGCTTCCGAGATAGGCGGTCATCGCAAGCCAAAGCGCCGGAAGGCAGATCAGGGCTGGGAACTCGTAACGCCCCGTCATAGCGGTCCCACGGCCATAAACAACGGCTTGCGAAGCGAAAATGAGCAGTATCGACGCCGATGCCGCGGCAAACGCCATCGTGGCCCTTCTCCACTGCGCCGGCTCCGACCACAGCCAAGCGATCGCCGCAACAGCCGTCAATCCAGTCGCGGAGACAATGATCTGTTTGGCGACGTCGATAAGGAGATCTGTCCTGCCGCCGAAGCCGACGCTGTTACCGTATATATCCTTACCGGTTGCGCCAAGCTGAAGAACCATAACGGATGCAATGATGCCGGCGGGAAGAGCGCACCCGATCATCGCGAGATACCACCTCGTGGTCGGCATCGCATGGCGACGCATCACGAGCAGAGCAATGCTGAGCAACGCAAACGGGAGCAGCGTTTCCTTGCTGCCGCACATCATGAATGTACCGATGGTCAAGCCTAGGAAGGAGCGCCTTCGAGGGACCTGATCGATCAGGAGCGAAGTGCTACTTGCGAACCATATACCCAGCCCGCAAGCAGCGTAAATCTCCGCGGGGCCGAGCCGATCCCATATGCCCGACCAGAACGGCAGCATGACGACATACGCAAGCAGCGCGAGAGCCGCACACAGTCCAACGAGGCGGCGCGCGCCTTCGAGAAGGCATCCGATAAATGTTGCGAACATCAGAAACCGCGCCGCATACCATAAGGAGGCGCTGTCGCCCCAAAGCGCGGCCTCAGTCGCTCTCGCAAGATAGTAGAAGGGGCGGAACCGTTGCGACTCGAAAGGGTTCCCAACCTCCGTCTTGTCCATGACAGTCGACAGGATATCAGCCCACGCTAAACTGGATTTATTGCCGAGGAACCAAACGATTTCATGGTCGTCGATAATACCGAACTGTGCTTCAAGGATCTGCCGGCCAAACAAAACGCCCAAAATAGCTATGATGATCGCATGAACGAACAGCAGGCGCGGTAGCAGCAGCATGAAACGGAACCTGGACATCAGTAAGTTTGGCGAGGCATAGAGCAGAGGGCGCATAGCAGATTGTCCGAAAAGGCTTCAGCACCAATCTCTAACACGGCAGATCAGCCCCACACACTTCGATGTTCCCTATGAGTCAGGTATGTCGCAATGGCAGCCACCAAGACCGCGGGCTCGAGGTTCCGGGGTGGATGTTCGAACGCGCATCATGTGCTAACGATCTTCGGTCGACCGTGGCCCGTTCCCAAGCCTGGATGCGCTTACCCTGTCGGCGCTGGTCAATCGGCCGCTGAAGCGGTCCACAGCGTTATCGAATGACGCCGCGAGGCCCGCGGCGAGCATTGAGCCCGCCACGCTCGGCCTGCTCGCCTGGCAGCTGCAAACCATGTGGTCGGCGCCGACGACCGATGCCGAGCTGAAGAAGCGGATCGTCGGCATCTTGATCCACGAAGTGGTTGCCGATATCGACGATGCCACGTCCGAGATCGTTCTAATTTTGCACTGGGCCGACGGCGCCCACGACCAGATGCGCCGAAACGCCGACGCGTGCCGCGCAACAGCACATCCTGTGTTTCGGCGTGCAAGTTTGGGTCTGACTCAGTTTCGCTGCAGGTTGGGGGTGTTCTGACGCTGGTTTCCAGAAGGAATCAGCATGATGAAGCAGCGATTTCGGCCAGCGAGCTTGGTTCCCTCAGGATTGATGGTCGACGGGATCGCGATCGAAGGCGATCGTGTTGTTGTCCGAGTGCTGTGACCCCTGCGATGTCCTCCAGATGAGGCTAGAGTCCGGACCGAAGGAAGGACCGGACCATGAAGCGATCGAGGTTCAGTGAGGAGCAGATCATCGCCGTGCTGCGTGAGCAGGAGGCGGGCGTTTCGACTGCCGATGTCTGCCGCAAGCACGGGATCAGCAGTGCCACGTTCTACGCCTGGAAGGCGAAGTTCGGCGGCATGGACGTGTCGGAGGCGAAGCGTCTGAAGGCGCTCGAGGACGAGAACGCCAAGCTGAAGCGCCTGCTCGCCGACGCCATGCTCGACAATGTCGCGTTGAAGGATCTTCTCACAAAAAATGTATGGTCCGCCCCGTCGTTGCAAGGTTCAGGTTCGGTCTGACGATCCAGTCTGCATAAATGTATCCGGCCTCTCGCGAGTGGGCTGTTTTTGCAGCCAGGCCATGATGAGATCCGCGCGCCCCGTTCTCGAATAACTGGCTCGGGCTGAAAGCCCGCTTTTTTGCCCAGAGTTTACGGTGCGCCGATCAACTGTCTCGTCATCACTATCCCGTGCCTCGCAGCTGGTCGAAGGCGTGGATCAGGTTGCCACCGGCCCACGCCGCTCGTAGGTTGCGCCCGGCTTGGTGATCACCACCCAGGCGACGCGGGCCATCTTGGCGGCGAGCGCCACGGTGGCCTTGTTGTTGTGCATCCGGCTCTGCAAGCCGTCGATCCAGCTCCCGAGCCGATCGCGGGACCGGTCCAGATGGAGCAGGCACGATCGGGCACCGTGGATGAGGAGGCGTCTCAGATACGAGCTCCCTCGCTTGCTGATGCCTAGCAAGGTCGTCTTGCCGCCGGTTGAGTACTCCCGCGGCACGAGGCCGATCCAGGCCGCCATGTCGCGGGCCTTGCGGAACTGCAGACCCCGACCGGCCGCCGCCAGCAGAGCTGTCGCGGCGAGCGGCCCGATGCCTGGCACCGTCATCAGGCGGCGCGCCGTATCGTCGGCCGCAGCGACGTCCTCGATCTCTCCGGTGACCTCCTTGATCCGGCCCTCGAGGTTCTTGAGGTAGTCGAATAGCTCGGTGAGCAATCGCCGCATCGCCGGGCTGAGGTCATTCTCCTTGTCGGCAACCACGCGGGGAAGGTCGGCTTTGAACTTCCCCGCTCCCTGATGCATCGCGATCCCGTACTCGAGGCAAAAAGCCCGCATCTGGCAGATCACGCGCGTGCGCTGGGCAACGAGGCGATCGCGGACGCGGTGAAGCGCTTGCAGGTCGACCTGGTCCGGTGATCGGATCTCGACGAAGCGCATCGTCAGGCGTGTCACGGCCTCGGCGATCGCCTCGGCGTCGATGATGTCGTTCTTGTTGGACTTCACGTACGGCTTCACGAACTTGGCCGGGACGATGCGCACCGTATGTCCGAAAGCCTTCAGCTTGCGGGCGAGCCACTGGGAGCCGGGACAGGCTTCCATCCCAATCACGGTCCGCGCTGCGCGCTCGAAGAACTGCAGCAGCGTGTCCCGCCGGAATGTAGCGCGCTGGATTGGCGCCCCGGTGCCGTCCAGCCCGACGACGTGGAAGGTGTTCTTGCCGATGTCGATCCCGAAAACAGCCGCGTCACGGGGCTTGTTGCGCTGGGTCATGCTGGTCTCCTCTTCGCACGATGCCTCGATAGAATGAGGCGGGGAGACGGGGCGGACCATCCCATTAATTCTTGTCAGGCGCCACGACAAACTGCCCCCCTGACGCCATGAGGAACTGACCCCTCTGGAGAGGAGGTCGGCATGGAAGAGCAAGAGGTTCAGAGTTCTCCG
>NZ_JBHSLU010000088.1:0-2330 GCF_042655245.1 Allobosea massiliensis
TGCGGATTCCGATTCCGACCGGCCATCATTCCGATAATTGACCGGCCGGGATTCCGATAATTCTCCGGCCACCATTCCGATTAATGACCGGCCACCAGCCGGGGGTATGAGCGCTCTGGGTCAGCCACTCAGGCATCAGGATTTCCGTTTCACCCGAGACGGAGCCTGTGATGCCGACGAAGAGGAAGCTGACGATGAGAGAACTGCGGCAGATGCTGCGGCTTGCATATGGCGGGGTGAGCGCCCGCGAGATCGGTCGGGTGCTGGGGATTGCCCGCAGCACCGTTCAGGAGAACCTCGGGCGCGCGGCCCAGGCCGGGTTGACCTGGCCGCTGCCGGCGGAGCTGACGGACGACGCCCTTGCCGGCAGGCTTTTCGCGCGATCCGGGGCGAAGAGCGGTCAGCGGCGGCGGGTCGAGCCGAACTGGAGCGAACTGATCGTCGAGCTGAAGAAGCCCGGCGTGACGATGGCGATCCTGTGGGAAGAGTATCGCACCATCCACCCGCAGGGCTACGGTTACTCGAGGTTCTGCGACCTCCTGCGCGGCTTCCAGCGCCGGCTGTCGCCGACGATGCGGCAGGAGCACGTCGCCGGCGACAAGGTGTTCGTCGACTATTCCGGCAAGAAGCTCGGCATCGTCGATGCCCGGACCGGCATCATCCGGGAGGCCGAGATTTTCGTCGGCGTGCTCGGCGCCTCGAACTTCACCTTCGCCGAAGCGAGCTGGACTCAAGGACTGCCGGACTGGATCGGCTCGCATGTGCGCATGTTCCGGTTTTTCGATGGCGTCCCACGCCTGATCGTGCCGGACAATCTGAAGGCCGGGGTCAACAAGGCCTCGTTCTACGATCCGGAGCTCAACCGCAGCTATGGCATGATGGCCTCGCACTACGGCGTCGGCGTCTTGCCGGCGCGGCCGCGCAAGCCGCGTGACAAGGCGAAGGTCGAGAACGGCGTTCGGTTCGCGCAGAGCGCCATCCTGGGCCGCTTGCGCAACCAGACCTTCTTCTCGCTGGCCGAGGCCAATGCCGCGATCCGCGGCGCCGTCGACCGGATCAACGACCATGTCATCCGGCGCCTCGGCGTGACCCGCCGCCATCTGTTCGAGACCGTCGAGCGGCCGGCCCTGGCGGCGCTGCCCGAGGATTACGAGTTCGCCGAGTGGCGCCTGGCCCGCGCCGGCGTCGATTACCACGTCGAGTATGACGGCTATTTCTACTCCGTTCCCCACGGCCTGATCCGGGAGCAGGTCGATCTGCGGGCCACCAGCCGGACGATCGAGGTCTTCCATCGTGGCCAGCGGGTCGCCGCGCACCAGCGTCGCTATGGCGGCCGCCGGCACGGCACCAACCCCGATCACATGCCGAGCTCCCACCGGCGCTACGCCGACTGGAGCCCGGAACGGCTCCGGCGCTGGGCCGCGACGGTCGGCCCGAGCACGGAAGGACTGGTCATCGCCATCCTGGCCAACCGGCCGCATCCCGAGCACGGCTTCAGAACCTGTCTCGGCGTGCTGCGGCTGTTCCGCGATCTCAGGCCGTCCCAGGCCGAAGCCGTCTCCGCCCGCGCCCTCGAGATCGGCGCGTTCGCCTACCGCGCTGTCGCCGCCATTGCCGTCAGGCAGGCCGCGGCAGCGGCCAGGACCACCACCGAACCCGCCGCCATCATCGAGCACAGCAATCTGCGCGGCCCCGGCTACTTCCACTGATCAGGAGACAGCATGTTGATCCATCCCACCATGGGCTTGCTCGCCGAGCTCGGACTGCACGGTATGGCCAAAGGCTTCCAGGAGCTCCAGGCCCAGCCCGAAAGCCGCGCCCTCGAACACGCCGACTGGCTCGCCCTCCTGCTCGAACGCGAGAGCACGACGCGCCGTCAGAAGCGCTTCGAGAACCGCGCTCGCGCCGCCGCGCTGCGCCACAACGCCAGCATCGAGGATGTCGACTTCAAGGCGTCGCGCGGCCTCGACCGCGGGCTCTTCCTCAGCCTCGCCGGCGGCGACTGGATCCGCCAGCATCGCAGCTTGCTGATCACCGGCCCGGCCGGTGTCGGCAAGAGTTGGCTCGCCTGCGCGCTGGGGCAAAAGGCCTGCCGTGACGATGTCTCCGTCGCCTACCATCGCGCGCCCAGGCTCTTCGCCACCCTGGCCCAGGCCCGTGACGAGGGCCGTTACGCCCGCCTGCTCAAGGCCCTCGCCAGGGTCGAACTCCTGATCATCGATGATTGGGGGCCGGAGAAGCTCGACGACGCACAGCGACGCGACCTCCTCGAACTCACCGAGGATCGCTACGAGCGTCGTGCCACCATCATCACCAGCCAAATCCCCGTG
>NZ_JBHSLU010000089.1:0-11489 GCF_042655245.1 Allobosea massiliensis
TGGTGGCCGGTCATTAATCGGAATGGTGGCCGGAGAATTATCGGAATCCCGGCCGGTCAATTATCGGAATGATGGCCGGTCGGAATCGGAATCCGCAGCCATCCCGTGCTGCCCGGCGCCGGTGATGTCCGGCGGCCGGCGGGAGATGTCCGAAAGCGCGTGGCGCATCTTTATGGCAGCCGTCGGCTTAGCAGCCGCGTCCATTAGCCTGATCGCCTCTTCGGTCGCCTCCCGGAAGGCCAGGGAGCCGCGTCCGATCACCCGGCCGTCCTTCATCTCGTAGCCGATGCCATGCTCGCGAAAGACCTCGTTCAGCTGATAGGCGAACTCGACCTCTGCGCGCCGACCTTGGTTGTAGAGCCGGTCGTAGATGCGTTCGGCGATGTCGTAGACGCGGAACCACGGGGCCTCGAAGACGAGGTGTTGAGTCTCCTCCGAGACGTTCGACGGGCTCCAGTTGTTGCGGTCCGGAACGCGCAACAGCACCTCGCAGACAGTCGAGCGAAGCGTGTCGACCGACATGCCGCTTGCATTCCCTAGAGCGAGCACCGCGGCCCTCACGAGCTCGGGCGCGTCCTCGCGCACCGTGATCTCGGCCTCAGGCGCGGCGTATCCGTGGCGTGCCGAGAATGAGCTACGCTCGTCCATGTCACCTTGCTCGCTTAGTGCGTATTGAAGTCGTTGTACGGCGTTCGCAGTGCGACCGAACAATAGATCTCCAGCAGCGCTTGCCTAGTCTGGTCGGCCTCGTCGACGAACCGGTAGTCCATTCGGCGGATGCGGGCCTTGGCTTCGGTGAAGGCGGCGAGGAACTCGGCGTTCGCGATCAGGCCGGCTCGGCTGTCCTCCCCGGCCTTGTAACTCGACTTGGCCTTGCCGGTGGCCTCCCGGGCCAGGCGGAACGCGAATGCCGCCATGCGATGCGTCGCGCCCGGGTTGCAGTGCCTAGCGTACCGCTTCCGCAGCTCGTTCGAGCGTCCGACGTAGAGGTGTCGCCCGCCCTGGGTGAACAGGTAGACGCAGCTCAATGGCATGTCGCGGGGCAGCGCTCCGCCGGTAAATGCCTGTCCGGCGACAAGACGCTCGAACGAGGGGTGCAGGCTCTCGGCCATCGCGGCGAAATCGGGGTTCATCGTTCCTCCGCTGGCCGAGACGGCGAGGCAAAGCCGGCGACCTGGGCGGGGACGCTGCCACCAGTTGCTCTGACCCTCAGCAGAAGTGCTCGCGCTTGACCAAATGCCCCGCGACAACATCAGCGAGTCCGCCGGACCGAACCGTGACCTCTCGTTCGGCTAGAAATGCTACCGCCTTCAAGCCGTCGCCATCCTACATGATCCCGCCGAAGTTTCGGGCATAGGTTAATGGTCCTCTGTAGGTATTTGCGCCTAGTCCGCGGGCCAGAGCCTCGAGCGTGTGCCCATGGCGTGCGGGTGCGAGAACCTCGCGGGCGTGCCACTTCATCTTATGCAAGGCATTTTCATCCAGACGGACCTGCATTGCATTATTCCTCGCGGAAACAACCATTCGATGATGATAGTTGGGCCTTGCCAAAGAGCAATTCCCGTCGGCGTCTTGTCGCGGATTTTCACGTTTTGGAGGGTCGCGCCTATCTCTGGGGGCCGACTCGATGCCGAAACGGAAACGCGCCGTTCAAACAAATGGATTGACAGCTAGGTATTTCATCATATTATTTGCGTATGGAACCGTGCGATTGGCCGGGTGCATTGCGGAGTGACGACCCGCAATCCTGGCTGCCGATGAGGCAAGATTGTAGCGGGGCGGCTCGGACGTAGAAGCGCCAGTAGTCTAGCGCATGCGGATCGACGACTCGCGGGGCATATAGCCGATCTCGCGTTTGATGGCTCCGATGCTTCGCGAAGCGACGAAGCGTTCTCGCTCCGGAGCGGTCGTCAAGCCATGTCCTCCCTCGCCTATCAGATCGAATCTGTTCGCCAATTTCCGCGTGCCCAGATCAAGGCGAAGGAACTCGCCGCGATCCTCGGGATTTCCGAGGCAGCCCTGAGTTCCCAGCGGCGGCGCCGGACGGGCCCTCCGGCGGTCATTCGGGAGGGTTGCCGGCCCTACTACGACCGCGCGGAGGTTCTCGTCTGGCTTCAAGCGCAGACGGACCGGAACGCCCGCTTGACGCCCCCGGTCAACCCCGGCCTTTCGTCTGACCGCGCTCCCTGAGCCTGCGCTGACGGCCGATGGCGGCCATGGCCTTCGCCGAATCGACTTCCCCGGCGCGGCGCAGGGCCGCCTCGGCCGCGAACGCGTGGATGGAGCGGCCACCGTTCCATGACCGGACCACCTTGCGCTGCCGCACACTGCCGCCTCGGGCGAGCGACACCAGACCGGCAAAGGCATCCTCCCCGAGCGCGCGCTGCAGGGCATCGCGCGCAATCGGAACGGCTCCGCCCGAGAGGGCTTCCAGGGCCATCGCGGCGAGCACGCGATGAGACTTTCCGATCAGGGCGAAGTCGAAGCCCGCCGGCTTGCGTTCCTTCTCAGGAGGGGTAGACGCGAGGGCGGACGGCTTCTGCGGATCTGCCATCCCCCTTTCCGTGACGGCGACCGGCGCAACCTGCCTTTTAGGCAGAGGGCGGATTCTGGTGACCGCCGCGCGCCTCTGGGCCACCAGCATCCGCGCGTGAGCGCGCAAGGTGTCGCCGTAACCCTTCATGGCGATGGTCGCGACGAAGCCGACACCAAGCGCAACCGACAACCCCGCGCCGGTCAACAGCATCCCACCTGCGGCCAGGGCGAAGGCAACCTTGCGAGCGCGGCGAGACTGCAGAATGCGCGCCGTCCGAAAAGCCCGGTCGATCCTCAACTGCCTCATCCGGGCCGTCTCGCGTCGGGTCGCCAGGGTAGCCCGGCGCATTGCAGCCTGGGACTGGCCCCGCCCGACCTTGCTGGAATCGGCCTCTGCCTTCTCGCGGGCGCGCCGCATCCGGCTGAAGATGCTGTCGAACTCACCGTCCGCCGCAGCCTCGAAACGGCCCCGATCGATTTCACGGTCGAGATCGCGCTCGGCTCGTTTCAGCGTCCGGGCCGCTCCCTCGCGGCGAGCCTGGGCAAGAGGCGGTGCGTCGCGACGGAGTTGCGCGATCACCGACGGTATCATCTCCAGGCTCCCACACGAGGCGATCTCGACCGACGCGGCGAAAGGTAGCGCCATGCCGGTTTCGTCGTGGACGGCCATAAGGGTTTCCTTGCGGTTCCCGATCGCAACCGAGAAGCCCTGCGCGGCAAGGGCGCGAGGAAGGGCTCCTGAGTGCAGCCCCTTCCTGACGGCGGCGAGGAGACGGTCACGGAATTCCGCCAGCGTCAGCTTCGTCCGGGCAGCCTGCTGGCGGTCGGCCTCGCTATCCTTGTCGCGTCTGCGGACCGGCTCACAGGGTTCGAGAATTTGCGCCTCTCGATCCCGGCCACGAGCGCGTAGGTCCGCAGCGTTCCGCTGAACCCTCGGCCCCGGCGTCAGAGCCTCGCCAAAGGCGATCTCAAGGCGGCGGCTGACGAGTTCGTCGCGCACATAGTTGTCTTTCGAGCTGAGGACCCGCCCCGTCGCAGGATCGACCGCACTGAAGAGGAGATGAAAATGCGGCGGCCTGTCCCCCTTGTCATGCTCGATCAAGCGCATCGGGTGATTGCGGGAGATGCCGTTCTCCCGCCGGATATGGGCGACCGTACGAAGTAGCTGCCTGCGATTCAAGGCCTGCGCCGGCGAGATCTTGAAGTGCCCGAGCGTGATCCGCGCCCTGGGATGGACTGCGGTCAGGGCGGAAGAGAACGCCAGGAAACCGCGCAGATCGCCCGGATAACCGCGGTCGAAATCGCGGTGCTCGACGACGCGCCTGTTGTTCCTGGTGTTGAGGAGATGGGCCACCCGGTTGGGATCGTCCTTCACATAGCTGGATCGGATGATCATGGCCGCCCCCGTCCGAGCGCGGCCATGACGGCACTCAAGGCGGTGTCCAGGTCGAGCCGCATACGCTCCAGCTCATCTTGCCTCCAAGGCAGGGGCCTGCCTCCGTTCAGGTGCGCGGCAACCTGGTTGATATTGTTGCCGACCCAGCCGAGCTGACCCAGCGCCTGGCCCAGCAGGTCGGCATTGGCGACCCGGCGCCGGACCGTGGCGGTTCGGGCGATCAGGCCGATTTCGCGCTCGATGATGCTTCGTGCCAGCTGGCCCGGGGTTACCCCCATTGCCACGGCGACCTTGACCAGCTTCTCCGCCTCTTCCTTCGCCACTCGGAAGACGAAGGGGCGGCTCTTCTCGTCCTTCTCATCTTGCTTTCGGTCTGCCATGGCAGGCCTTCCGTGCGTTCGCGCGGACAGCCCGACCGAAGGGCGGCGGGGGTCCACGGGGGCAGAGCCCCTTGGCCAGCAGACATGTCAGGCGGCAGCGCCGTAAACATGTCGTCACTGGCATACTGTAGTTGATCCTACATCCAATAAAATTGACTGCGATCATATCTGGAACATAGCCGCAACGTTTCTAACAAAATTGGATACGTTAAAGCTCGCAATATTTCGCTGAATATTATTTTGACGCGTTTGACGATTTTGGCGCGCTCGGCATGAACGATCTTCATGGCGACTTAAACAACGTGCGCCCGAGAAATCATGCTGCCAATATAGGCGCAAGGAGGGCAGCAGCATGAGCGACCCGCGAACCGACAGCCTGGCCCGGCTCGCTCCGCGGCCGACGGCAGTGTCCCTGAAGAGCGAGTTCTTCAAGATGATGCCGGCGATCGAAGCCGCGCTCGAGCGCGACGTTCACTGGAAAGACATTCTGGCAGATCTCGCTCGTAACGGCTTCCAGATCAGCCCGGAGCTCGCCGCGAACTATGCCGCGCAGTACCGGCGCAGGAACAGGCCGACGGGCGAGCCCGGGAAACCGGGGCGTCCCCGCAAAGCCGGTCCCCGCCGCCCGGCGCCGGCCCAGGCCCCGGCCATACCGATTCTCGTCGCCGAAAACGGCCGGCCCATTCCGCGCACGGTGGCGAACCTCCGACGACCGGATGCCATCGACTGAACCAAGCCGATCACCACCGCCTGGCCCACGACCAACCAGACAACCATAAGGAGTGATCCATGACCACCACGACGAAGGCCGCCTCGCCCGGCAAGAAGTACGTCCTCGCTGCCGCCGGCGGCGGCGGGAAGAGCACCCTCGCGATGCTCATGGCCAGCACCGCCATCTTCCGGAAGGTCGAGATCGACATCTTCGACGTCGAGCCCGCGAACCCGACCTCTCGGCGCTACTTCAAGTCGATGCCGCCCGAGAACGCTTTGGAGGACGACAGGCCGGAAGCCGTGGTGCCCTTCCTCGAGAACAGGGTGTTCGGCAGCTCTCGCCCGGCGATCGTGGACCTGGGCGCGAACATGGAGGGCCATGTCCTCAGATGGGTCAACGACCGGGGCGCGGCGGTCGCGGAGGACATCCGCTTCATCGTCCCGATCTCGAAGCGCGATGGCATCACCGCCGCGGCGCGGATCGCGCTCAATTGCGGGGCGGCCTCGATCCTGCTCGTCCACAACGAGGCTGGCGGGCTCGACGCCGACGCGGCCATCGCCGATCCCGCCTTCGTCAAGCTCGCCAGCCAGATCGGCCAGCCGGCCCGCCTCCCGCATCTGGGCATGACCATGGCCGACGTGCACCGCACCAGCACGCCGCCCCACGCCATGATCGCCGGCCGGAACCGCTTCGAGGCGCAGGGCGCCCTGACCATGATCCGCACGGTCGAGGCGACCTTCTTCGACCATCCGGAATTCCGGCCCTGGTGAGATCGGCATGGCCCGCTTCACCGAGGCGCTGAGAATGTCCACGGGCGTGCGCGACAAGGATCCCGTCGCGCCCGTTTTCGACGCGATCGACGATCTCGATCGTCGGGTCTCATGCGCCGAAACCCAATTCGGCCATGCGGCAGCGACGGAGAAGCGGGTGCGTGGCGATCTGACGCGCAAAGCCATCGTCGCGGGCTTCCTCATGGCCGCAACCTCGACCGGACTCGCCATGGCCTCGATGTCGACGCTGGTCGCGGAAACCGAACGTCGAAGCGCTGACGCAGCCCGGCTCCTCGACGAGGAGCGGACCCGCAGCTTCGACGCCCGCGTGGAAAGGCGTGCGGCCGAAATCGCGTTCAAGGCCGTCACCGACGCGAACGGCCGCGCGACCAGCGCCGAGGCGCAGCTGGAGGTCGCCCGCGACAAGCTGGCGTCCCTGGCGCGCAACGCCGACGACGAGGTCCGCGACCTCGTCAAATCGATCGCCGCGGCGCCACGGGACGATCTCGCCCTGATGGGGAAGTTGCTCCGACATCAGAATCCGAACGTCCGCCGGGCTTGCGACGTGCTGACCGCAGCCTCGCCGGCTCTCATCACGAAACTGCAAGCGTATTTCGCGGCCAACAAGGGCCGTCTCTGAGCCTGGAAGGAGGCACATATCATGGACTTCGACAACGAACTCGACCGCGATCGCGACTTCGACGAAATCTGGTTCAACCACTCGGCCCAGCTGATGACGATGCGCAACATATCCCCGGCACGGGCGGCCACGGCTTCTCTCGCGCTGATGCGCCGGGTCTTCGGTCGGGACGCCGCCTTCTCGATCTGGCTGGAAAAGCATACGGCCTCCGGGGCACTGTCTCTGGCACCGGGGTCTCAGGCACACCGCTGACCCTACCGCTAGCCTGCCTGGCGACGTCGCGGCAGGCCGCGAGCGCCACGCGGGATTGGTCGGGGGCTGCCCCGTCAGGCCGCGGTCAGCGTCGGAATGTTCGAGACGTCGACCTCGCGCTCGGCATGCCAGGTATCGTAGGCTCCCTGCATGCGGATCCAAAGGCCGGCGCCATTTCCGAAGAGCTTGCCAAGCCGCACCGCCACCGCTGGCGAGACAGGCTTCTTCTCTAACAGGATGTCGTGGAGATGCTGACGGGAAATCCCGAGCAGTCGCGCGATCTCCGCCTTCGGCTTGCCGACAGCGGGAATGACGTCTTCGCGCAGCAGAGCGCCCGGATGGATCGGGGCGCGGTCACGGGATCGTACGGCGGGGATCGTGTCGGGCATGGCGGGGCTCCTGACGGTAGCGCGGGATGGGGGCACGGCCTCGGTAGTTCTCCAGATCGACGGCTAGGGCGTCCAAGCCGTCGAAGGCGAAGGTGATGCACCACGGCCCGTTGGCATGGACCGTGTACCGCGTCGGGTAGAAGCCCCTCAGCGCATGGAAGTCGAAACCGGGGAGGTTCATGTCCTCCGGTCTTCCGGCCACGTCGAGGGCATCGAGGCGGCGAAGCACGCGGTCTTGCAGCTTGGCGTCGACCTTCGCGGTCCGTCCCTTCTCCCATAGCTCGGAGAGGCCTTTGTGCTTGAAAGACCGGATCATGATGGAAAGTAAGCTTATTGCTTACGCACGTCAACGAATAGCTTACGCCGGGAACCCCGTTCCTGGGGCGGCACAGCCTGAGGATTGGTGATGGTGGCGAAGACCCGAGCCGGAAACGAGACGCGGCGGCCCGGCAAGCGAGCGCGAGGAAAGGATGGCAGCGTCAACAGACGCCACAGCGCGGCAAACGAGGGCCGCCAGGGTCCTTTCTCTCAATCGGAGAACCGCGGAATATAACCGCCATGAAACCCCATCCGGCTGAATCCGCGACCGAGGTCCTGGCGGGCCTCGTCGAGCGCGTCACCTTTCACACAGAGGAGAACGGCTTCGCGGTGCTGCGCGTGAAGGCGCGCGGCAAACGCGATCTTGTCACCGTCGTCGGGCACGCGGCGGTTATATCCGCCGGCGAGTTCATCCAGGCGAGCGGGGAATGGTCGAACGACCGCCAGCACGGCATCCAGTTCCGGGCGCGCTTCCTGAAGGCCATGCCGCCGACCACGATCGAGGGCATCGAGAAGTATCTCGGCTCCGGCATGATCCGTGGCATTGGTCCGGTCTATGCGAAGAAGCTGGTGCGCGCTTTCGGTGAGAAGGTCTTCGACGTCATCGAGGCCGAGCCGGATCGGCTGCGCGAGGTCACCGGCATCGGGCCGAAGCGGGCGGAGCGGATCGTCGCCGGCTGGTCAGAGCAGAAGGTCATCCGCGAGATCATGATCTTCCTCCACGCGAATGGTGTCGGCACCTCGCGTGCGGTTCGCATCTACAAGACCTACGGCAACGATGCCGTCCAGCTGATCTCGGAGGACCCCTATCGGTTGGCGCGCGACATCCGCGGCATCGGTTTCCGTACCGCCGATGCCGTGGCGATGAAGCTCGGCATCGATAAGACAGCGATGATCCGGGCCCGTGCCGGCATCTCCTATGCCCTCACCGAAGCGCTCGACGATGGCCATTGCGGCCTGCCGCGCAATGAACTCCTGCCTCTCGCCGTGGAACTGCTGGAAATCCCGGAAGGCCTGATTATCGATGCGCTGAAGCTGGAGCTCGAGACCGGCGCCGTCATCGCCGATACAGTCGAGGAGCGCCCTTGCGTGTTCCTCGCCGGGCTTTACCGAGCCGAGCAGTCGATCGTCGCCCGGCTGAAGGTCCTGAAATCCGGCAAAACGCCCTGGCCCGAGATCGACGCGGAGAAGGCCATCCCCTGGGTGGAGGAAAAGACCGGGCTGACGCTCGCCGACAGCCAGAAGGCGGCTGTGCGCACCGCGCTCGCCTCCAAGGTCACCGTGATCACGGGCGGGCCTGGCGTCGGCAAGACCACGCTGGTCAATTCCATCCTGAAGATCCTCGCGGCCAAGCGCGTCGATCTCCTGCTCTGCGCCCCGACCGGCCGCGCCGCGAAGCGCATGACGGAGACGACAGGGCGCGAGGCGAAGACCATCCACCGCCTGCTGGAGGTCGATCCGAAGACCGGCGGCTTCAAGCGCAACGACGAGAATCCACTCGCCTGCGAATTGCTCGTCGTCGACGAGACGTCCATGGTCGACGTCCTGCTGATGAACGCGCTCTTGAAGGCCGTGCCGGACGACGCCGCGGTGATCTTCGTCGGCGACGTTGACCAATTGCCGCCCGTGGGGCCGGGTCAGGCGCTGGCCGATATCATCGCGAGCGGCGCCGTGCCCGTCGTCCATCTGACGGAGGTGTTCCGGCAAGCCGCGCAAAGCCAGATCATCCAGAGCGCCCATCGGATCAATGCCGGCAGGCTGCCGGACCTCACAAGGCCGGAGAGCGAGACGGACTTTTATTTCGTGCCGGCCGACAATCCGGAGATCGCCGTACCACGCCTGATCGAGATCGTCCGGGAGCACATCCCGCGCCGCTTCGGCGTCGACCCGGTCCGCGACATTCAGGTCCTCTGCCCGATGAACCGCGGCGGCGTGGGTGCACGCTCGCTCAACATTGAGCTGCAGAAGGCGCTGAACCCGCGCACCGAACCCCGCATCGAGAAGTTCGGCACCACCTTCGCCATCGGCGACAAGGTGATGCAGATCGAGAACGATTACGACGAGGAAGTCTATAACGGCGATGTCGGCTTCGTCGAGGCGATCGACCTTGACACCGGCGAGATGGCGATCAACTTCGATGGCCGCTCCATCTCATTCCAGTTCGGCGAGCTCGACCAGGTGGTGCTGGCCTATGCCACCACGATCCACAAATCGCAGGGCTCTGAATATCCGGTCGTGGTCATCCCGGTCCTGACCCAGCATTACGCCATGCTGCAGCGGAACCTGCTCTACACCGGCGTCACACGCGGCAGGCGCCTCGTCATCCTGCTGGGGCAGAAGAAAGCAGTCGCCATGGCTGTCAAAAACACTTCCGGCCGGCGGAGATGGTCTAAGCTCCGCGAATGGTTGGCGCCGGCCGCCCGCGCGTGACGGGGTCAGATTCCAGCGGCAGGCGCCCCCATGCCATCGTGGCATGGAGGCGTTTAGAGCGATCGGGCTCGTCGCCCTGATCGGGGATCAGTTCAGGGTGGCGGCGTTGGGTAAGGACGGCACCGTCCGCGCGGCCTTGGAAGTCCCGGCGCTCTCGGCGATTGGAGCAGAGACACGCGGCTCGGTCGTATCGGCCATCGCAACGGCATGCGCCGCCAGGTCGGCATGCCCGAACCTCAGCAGGTCCCAGATGGCCTCGCCGAAAAGCCTGCCGGGATTGCACAGCAACCTCGCCCTCTGCTCCTCGAATGCGTCCTGATATCCGGGCCGCTCGTTGACCGGGGGCCACCAGATCAGGGAGAACAGGCGGCACTGCTTCCAGGTGCTGTAGGCGACGCGCGCCTGGAGCATTAACATCAGGATCGCGTTGGCGGTCGCTTCAGCGAGGGGAATGCCGACGTGCCGCTCGTCGCACACGCTGAATCCCACCTCGCGGCACGGGCGCTGAGGACCTCCGGTCGGATAGAGCACATCGACACGCGTTTGCCAGGAAATGGAGATCTGCCGCCCGTCCCGGGCAGCCCGGCGAATGGCGGGGTCGATCATCAGGAGACGTTCGATCTCGCGCCTGACCCGGCTTGCGACTTTGTGCTCGCTGGATCCGGGAATGTAGTCGGACCGCTCCACGGTGAAGCAGAGCTTCTCCTCGGGGCCACCTCGCTGGATGAAGGGCTCCCCAACGACGCTCAGCCCATGCGTGAAGTCGTTGCGAGTGGGGTATCCCTCAGGCACGGCTTCGACGCGCAACGCCGTCGCCACGAACGGATCAGCCAACGTGACGGGCCGCCTGTCGAGGGCATCGAAGGTGCGCAGCGCAAGCTGGGCGGCTTTCGCCGCGTTGGTGATGGCATCGTTTTCACCACAGGCGAATCCGCGCCAGGTGAAGGCATACTTCGGCAGATAGCCGCCCGCCAAATTGCCTTCGACATAGGCGACCCACCGGGTCTGCTGGCCTGGGTTCGTGGGCCGGTCCGACATGGCCTTCTCGATACGCATTGAGCATCCCCGGAAATTGAAGACGATGATAGGCGGCGGATCCGCCTGGCTGACTCGTCGCCCTGCTCCTCCGGATCACGCGGGCGCCGCAAGAAAGAACATATCATGAACATATGTTCGATCAAGGCAAAAACCCCCGCTGCGGGCCGCACCCTTGATCATGGTTAATTGGCAGGAAGGGGACGGCGGGCGCGAGAGGAGCATGATGCAACCCTGCTGCTCCATGTTCCTCGCCTGATCCGCATCCCGCGAGCTTCCGGAGGATGAGGCGGATGCGATATGGGCGCCGCCTTCGACGGTGGTGATGACTTCCAAGCCAGGCAACCTGCCGCCGCGGGTCAGGGATCGGTCGATCTCAGGATCGAGGCCCAGTCCTGGCGGCCGCCGAGCAGACGCAAGATCACGACATGATCGGCGGCGGTTGCGGCTTCTCCTTGATCGGCCACGCTTGTCGCGCGGTTCATCATCGCCCCGCTTTAGGCGAGGCCGTTGGTGGGCAACAGGCGATGCTCGGTCGTGTCCCATAGCGTGGTGTAGCTGAGGGTGGTCATCGGCGATTGCCGGTTAGGTTTGGGTTGCGAACGCCAACCCTGAACCGAGAGATCCCCGAT
>NZ_JBHSLU010000090.1:0-3743 GCF_042655245.1 Allobosea massiliensis
GGCTGGTGGCCGGTCATTAATCGGAATGGTGGCCGGAGAATTATCGGAATCCCGGCCGGTCAATTATCGGAATGATGGCCGGTCGGAATCGGAATCCGCAAAGGGGCATTGGCCTGCTTATGCATCGATCTTTGGCGTCGAAGTCAAAAGCGGCGTTGGCGGCGCGTTCCGATCCTTCGACTGGAACGGAGCGCGGGTCGTGTTTTGCCCTCACTTCGTGTCCCGCAGTTTCAACTCGAACGCGAGCGTGGCGCAGTTTGCGAAGTACGCACTGGGTGACGGCTGGCGTTGAGGCCAGCTTGCCTATCGCCGCGGAATCGCCAGGCCAGGAATAACTGTCCCTCGAGGGCCGTAGAGTTGCTCGAGCCCAACGCACTGGCGCTGCAAGGCCTCGCGCCGGCCGACGTTTGTCATTGCCAGGGCCTCGTAGGAATCGACGAGCGCAATGCGTTGTTTAGCCAGCTCATCGCGTAGCAGGGGCCGTTGTAGATCACCCTCTGAAAGGCCGACGGCGCGCAACGCTGTGGCAGTTCGTGCTGACGATATAGATCCGCCGCATAGGTCGGCCATTGCACGAGCGGACGCTAATTGACGAACCACCCGAATTTGGCTCGGGTTGTAATTTTCCTGGGCTGACGATGGTGTGCTGCCCAGGAGGACGAACGCTAAGATCGGCGTGAGGATCGCTTTAGAAGGCATCTCTTCGCGACCCTCGTGAAGACCGACTCAATGGGGACGCCTGGGCGCCCGAGGGCGCCCAGGGTCATTTTTCGGTGGCGTATGACCGATAGAGGTCATTGAGTTTGGAAACGACGTAGTCGGCGAAGCCCGCGTCGACAGAGGTGTCGAAGTGGACGGAGCTCTTCTTTTCCCGCCGGTCGATAACAATGAGCTTTCGACCAATCGGATCCAGCCAATCTTCAGCGGATTTGGCCTCGCGTGAGTTCCGTTTCGTGGCCTCTGCGAAAGCGGCAGAAAACCGCGCTTCGCTTTGGAGCTGCTGAAATTCGGGCGTACCCGCGAGAGCGTAAACACGTTCAATGATTGCCGGGTCAGCAAAGGCCTGCTGAAGCTTCGTCCAACGTGGTCGCCCGACATTCGGCGCCTTTCCGATAGCGTCGACGATCTGCTCGGGGAGTTTCCGATAGGTACCAATCATCGTCGAGAGGTCGGTGTCATGGACACCAACGGCGGCGCCGATGATCTTGCGGCTGAATCCGGAGTCCTCCAACTTTGTCGCGAACCTTGCCTTCTCGATGAAGGAGAGATCGCTACGGGCATTATTCTCCTGTCCCTGCGCGACAACGAGATCGATATCCGTCAACTCGCGCACGACCGCTTTGACTTTGATCCCGAGCAGTTTGGCCGCGCGCCAACGTCGGTGACCAAACGCGATCTGGTAGCGCGCTTCGTCCTTCGGGTTGGTCCTGACGAGGATCGGGACCATCTGCCCCTTCTCGCGGATCATGTCCGCGAGTTCGGCGATCTCTGCAGTGGTGATTTCGAGACGGTCGCTGATGAAGGACGGGTCGATGAGGTCGGTGTCAATCTCGACAACCGTCTCACCCCTCATGGTCTGTCCGAACCTGCTTGCCAAATTCTGCAGATCCTTGACCGGTGCGTGCGGCTCCTTCGTGCGGCCGCTCGCGTTGGCAAGCCATTCACGGCCGGCCGGCTTTGCGACAGCGGTGCCGGCGACCACGGACAGCTCCGGGACCGCGTCTTCGGCGTCCACAGTCAGCAGTTTGCGACGAGTTTCCTTGCCCATCAGGCGGCCCTCCCCCAGGTCTTCAGGATATGCTGCTCGATCTCGCCGTTGACCCCGTTCATCGAGTCGATCGCGCGATCGTAGGTATCTTTCGAGAAGTCGTCGCGAGGGACTTCGTACAGCGTCTGCTTGGTCACGCCTGCATCGGAAATGGCGGTGCTCTTGACCATCTCATTCTTGAAAACGTGGTCGCCGAACATGTTCCTCAGGAACTCGACCATGTCCCGCTGAGGCAGGTCTCGTGCCTCATAGCGAGTGACCAGATAGCGTATCCAGTCGAAGTCAATTTTCGCGCCTTGGTCTCGAAGTGTGCGGATGGTGGCCCCGGCCATTTCGAGAAAAGACGCCATCGACATCACGTCGAGCATTTGAGGATGAATCGTGATGACGAGGGATGTGGAAGCACCCAGGGCCGACATCGTGAGGTAGCCAAGCTGCGGCGGACAATCGAGCACAACGACATCGTAGTCCTGTTCCACGGCCGCGATGGTCAACCCAATGCGCTCGTAGAAGAAGGGCGTTTTGCCAGTCGCTTGGGCCTTCATTGTCTTTGCCGTTTCGGTCTCAAACTCGGAGAGCTCGAGCGCGGCGGGGATCAGGTCCAAATTGGGGAAATAGGTTTTCTTGATGACCTCGGACGGATGCCGGGAGACGTCCGGGTCGTAGGTGATCGACCCATAAAGGGATTGCCCCTCCAGGAGATCCATCTCTGGCTGGAGGCCGAACAATGACGTCAGGCTTGCCTGAGGATCGACGTCGATCGCCAAAACCCGATAGCCCTGAATCGCGAGGTACTGCGCGAGGTGCGCGGCACTCGTTGTCTTCGCGCTGCCGCCTTTGAAGTTGATGCAGCTGATGACCTGAAGGTGTTCGTCTCCCCGGCGGTGCTTCAGGTAACGGCGGCTCGAGCGCCCGGTCGTATCGAGGTAGGCGCGCAGGGCGTTGATATCCTCCAGCGAGTACATCCGCCGGTTATTCGGAAGGATTTCGGGCATGGGCCCCTTGCCTTCCAGCGTCAGCTGCCGGAGGTAGCTGTCAGCGACACCAATGATCTTTGCCACTTCGCCGCAGGTGAACTTGCGAAGCGTCTTCTCGACGCCCGGCTCGTAGTGAGCCATGCGCTGCTTCTTCAGTGTGTTTGCAAGGCGTCGAGCGCTCTCATTGAGGAGATCGGGATTCTCGAATACGCGCTGCGGCGGGGTCGCCAGCATAGGAACCGACATCGGCCACTCCTTCCGACGGAAAAGACGGTTTGAAGCGTTACTAAGCCACCTGAAATCGACAACAATTGGTTAACGCACACTCACCGCATTGCGTAACATTGTAATTTCAGCGGGTTAGTATGACCCGGTAGGGCTTCAGCGGTGCCCGCCACTTCTATCGACCAGCGCGGGACGTAGTGATTCGGCAAGGTCAGTAGACGCGAGAGGTTTTGCAGCTGCAAACTTTTTCGGCGGTGGGAGGTCCGTGTCGGCGGCTGTTGGGTCCTGAGCGACTGGATTGGTACGGTCTCGTTTCGGCTCGGGACGAGAGGCCCGATAGGCCACAAGCCCCTCCCCTCCCCTCCCCTCACATCCCCACGGTCAAATGTCTTTTTCCGCTGATGCGGGTCCATCGATCGAAGGGTCGCGCTTACTCGGAGGCACCATTCTGCGATTGTGCGGTCGAGGGCGCAGGCCTTCGATATGCGATCACCGCGACCGGCTGGTGGACTCTGTCGGGTGGATCGCGCGCGCGGCTCAAGAGCGTGCGACGGCTCGGCACGATTGTTCGTGCTTGCAATCTTTGCAGCTGCAAAGATCGAGCGACGAGCAGGCGATCGCTTAGTGTGTTTCATACGCTGTCCGGCCCCAGCTTTTCTCTGCCGGGAGCGTGTTGTCAGGCGCCACGACAAACTGCCCCCCTGACGCCATGAGGAACTGACCCCTCTGGAGAGGAGGTCGGCATGGAAGAGCAAGAGGTTCAGAGTTCTCCG
>NZ_JBHSLU010000091.1:0-857 GCF_042655245.1 Allobosea massiliensis
TCGATTCCGTTCGCCTGTTCCCCGCCGGCCGCGGAGATGTCGGCGATGGTCGCCGCCACCTTGCGCGAGGCCTCGAGGATCGCGGTCAGTGAGTCGCCGGCCTTGCGGACGAGCTTGACGCCCTCACCGACCTCGGCGTTCGAGGAGGAGATAAGCGCGGAGATGTCCTTGGCGGCCTCGCCGGAGCGCTGGGCGAGAGTCCGCACCTCCGAGGCTACGACCGCGAAGCCCTTGCCGGCCTCGCCGGCGCGGGCGGCCTCTACCGCAGCATTCAGCGCGAGGAGGTTGGTCTGGAAGGCGATGTCATCGATGACGCGGGTGATCGCCTGGATCTTCTGCGAGGCATCCTCGATGCGGGCCATCGCACGCACCGCCTCTCCGGCGATGTCTCCGCCGGACTGGGCGGCGGTGGTCGCCTCCGAGGCCAGCGTCGCGGCGTTGCGGGCATTGGTGGCCGAGGCCTTGACGCTGGCCGCCAGCTCTTCGGTCGTCGCCGCCGTTTCCTCAAGGCTCGACGCCTGCTCCTCGGTGCGCTTCGAGAGATCGTCGGCACCCATGGAGATTTCCTTGGCGGCCGTGTCGATGCCCTGTGCCGCGACGGCGACCTGGCCGACGAGGCCGGCCAGCGTGTCGACGAGTTCGTTCACGCCCTCGCAGAGTTCGACATTCTTGGGATTGAGGTTCCGGACCGCGATCCGCTTCGTCAGGTCTCGGTCCTTCGCCGCCTGGACGACGGTGCCGACCTCGGCGATGGCGAACTCCATCTGCTCCTCGTTCTCCTTGGAGGCGGTGATGTCGGTGGCGTATTTCACCACCTTCACCGGCGCGCCCATGGCGTCGAGGATGGGGTTGTAGCT
>NZ_JBHSLU010000092.1:0-82829 GCF_042655245.1 Allobosea massiliensis
CCCATCGTCAGCCTGCCAGCCGTGGCCGCCTGACCAGCCCGACCAAAGCCGGCACGCGGTGGCTCTGCGAAGCTACACCACCAGCAGGGACACGACCCCGCCCGACAGCATTTCCTGCGACGCCCTCCCTTAGCCACGCAATGTTCATGCGGATATGGCTGATTTGCCTGATCTGTAGGCAACTCATCTGCCTATCGGACAGGCATTCGGCTGTCGTATTGCCGAGAGGCCCGGCAGCACCGGGATGGGCGCCACGGAAGCCCGCTTGCTTTTTGACATTTACGACCCGTCGGGAATCGCCCTAGCCTCTCCCTGCCGGTAACAAATGAAAGGAGGTGATCCAGTGTCTCATTGTCATCAACCGCTGGTTCAAGGCGGGCAGACAGGGTCTCTCTCTCCGTGGGGGTCTTGTTCCGCCTGAGTTTTGGACCTTCAGGCCCGGTTACCGGGGCTGCGGTTCGGCAATGGAAGGGCTGTCCGCGAGGGCGGCCCTTCTTCCGTTGCAGGGGCGGAATCCGCTGCGGGTTCTGGTATCGCCCGCCCTCGCATGCCACATCAGGCGGATGACGCAGTTCCCGCCCCATCCCGAGAGCCTCGGCCTTGTCCGCTCCTGACCCCAGCCGCGAGGCGATCCTCGACTTCATCGAGGCGGAGCGCGAGGCCGGCCGCGAGGTTGGCCGCCGCGAGATCGCCAAGGCCTTCGGGCTGTCGGGTGGCGGCAAGATCTGGCTCAAGCGCCTGCTCAAGGAGCTCGAGGAAGAGGGCGAGACCGGCGGCGACGGCGTCGCCCGGCCGGTGCATCCGCGTGGCGCCCTGCCCCCCGTGCTGCTCTGCGAGATCAAGGGCAAGGATCGCGACGGCGACGCCTATGCCCTGCCGCTCGAGTGGAACGAGGCCGAGCAGGGTGTCGCGCCGCGCATTCTGGTCGAGCGGCCGCGCGAATTCCGGGCCAAGCGCCATGCCGCGCCGGCTCCGGCTTTTGGCGACCAGGTGCTGCTGAAGCTGACTCGGCTGAAGGGCATCGAGGGCTATGGGTATTCCGGCCGCGTGCTCAAGGTCATGGGCAAGGGCAAGGCGCAGGTGCTCGGCATCTTCCGCGCCATGCCGGACGGTTCGGGCCGGCTGATCCCGATCGACAAGAAGGCGCAGGGCCGCGAGGCGCTGATCCCGAAGGGCCAGACCGGCGATGCGCAGGACGGCGATCTCGTCTCGGTGGCGCTGCGACGCGAAACGCGCTTCGGGCCGCCGGAGGCGCAGGTCAATGAGCGTCTGGGCTCGCTGAAATCCGAGCGGGCGGTCAGCCTGATCGCAATCCACGCCCATGGCATTCCCCATGTCTTCCAGCCCGCCACGATCGCGGAAGCCGAAGCCGTGCGGCCGGCCGGCCCGGCGGGACGCGAGGACTGGCGCGCGCTGCCGCTGATCACGATCGACCCCGCCGATGCCAAGGACCATGACGACGCGGTCCATGCCGCGCCCGACGCCGACCCGGACAATCCCGGTGGCCATGTCGTCACCGTCGCCATCGCCGATGTCGCGGCCTATGTCCGGCCGGGCTCGGCGCTCGATCGCGAGGCGCTGGAGCGCGGCAACTCGGTCTATTTCCCCGACCGCGTCGTGCCGATGCTGCCGGAGCGGATTTCCAACGATCTCTGCTCGCTGCGTGAGGGCGAGGACCGGCCGGCGCTGGCCGTGCGGCTCGTGCTGAAGGCCGATGGCTCGAAGAAGAGCCATTCCTTCCACCGCATCTTGATGCGCTCCGCCGCCAAGCTCTCCTACCAGCAGGCGCAGGCCGCGATCGACGGACAGGGCGACGAGAAGGGCGCGGCCGTCCGCGACACCATCCTGATGCCGCTCTGGGCGGCCTATGGCGTGGCGGCCCGCGCCCGCGATGCGCGCCAGCCGCTCGATCTCGACCTGCCCGAGCGCAAGCTGATCCTGAAGCCCGACGGCTCGGTCGACCGCGTCATCGTCCCGGAGCGGCTGGCGGCCCACAAGCTGATCGAGGAGTTCATGATCCTCGCCAATGTCGCGGCGGCGGAGACGCTGGAAAAGGCCGGGAGCCTCCTGGTCTATCGCTGCCATGACGAGCCTTCGCTCGAGAAGATGCGCGCACTCGGCGAGGTGCTGGCCTTGATCGGCATCAAGCTGCCGAAGGAAGGCGTGTTGCGGCCGGCGCTGTTCAACCGCATTCTCGGCATGATCAAGGGCTCGGAGAACGAGATCTTCATCAACGAGGTGGTGCTGCGCAGCCAGGCACAGGCGGAGTATGTCGCCGAAAATTACGGGCATTTCGGGCTCAACCTGCGCCGCTACGCCCATTTCACCTCGCCGATCCGGCGCTATGCCGATCTCGTCGTCCACCGCGCGCTG
This sequence comes from Allobosea massiliensis, assembly GCF_042655245.1. NCBI lineage: Bacteria > Pseudomonadati > Pseudomonadota > Alphaproteobacteria > Hyphomicrobiales > Alloboseaceae > Allobosea > Allobosea massiliensis. The sequence goes on from NZ_JBHSLU010000092.1 coordinate 2,374, forward strand.
ATCGCCGCCCAGCGCTTCGGCGAGGACGGCCTGCCGAAGGGCACGACGCTGGAAGCACTGCGCGAGGTCTCGACGCGGATTTCCGCCGCCGAGCGGCGCGCCATGGCGGCCGAGCGCGAAACGGCCGACCGGCTGATCGCGCATTTCCTCGCCGATCAGATCGGTGCCTCCTTCGACGGGCGCATCGGCGGCGTCAACAAGGCCGGGCTTTTCGTCAAGCTCGACGGCACGGGCGCCGACGGCTTCATTCCCGCCTCGACGCTGGGGGCGGACTATTACCGTTACGACGAGGCGGCGCATGCGCTGATCGGCGAGCGCACGGGCGAGAGCTTCCGCCTCGGCGACCGCGTCCATGTCAAGCTGGTCGAGGCCGCACCCGTCGCGGGTGCGCTGCGCTTCGAGCTGCTCTCGGCCGGCCGGGCGGCAACGGGAGGCGGCCTGGGCGGACGTGGCCCCGCGCCTCGTCGCGGCAAGGGCGGCGCCTTCGGCGGTCCGCCCGGCGGCCGCAGCGGCCCGGGGCGCTTCGCCAAGGGCAAGGCGGGCAAGCCCAAATCGGGAAAGAGGCGGTGATGGCGGTCCAGATCCACACGGCGAACCCTCAACCGCAGGCACGGGACTGGCGCCGGGCGATCGGCAACGGCCTGCGCGGACGCTGTCCGCATTGCGGCCAGGGACGGCTGTTCAAGGGCTTCCTGAAGCCGGTCGACAGTTGCGAGGCCTGCGGCGAGGCGCTGCATCACCAGCGCGCCGACGATCTGCCGCCCTATGTCGTCATCACCATCGTCGGCCATGTCGTCGTCGGCGGGCTGCTGCTGGCGGAGAAGTATGCCGACTGGTCGATGGGCCTGCATATGGCGGTCTGGCCGGCGCTGACCGTCATCCTCTCGCTATTGCTGATGCAGCCGGTCAAGGGCGGCGTCATCGGCCTGCAATGGGCCCTGCGCATGCACGGCTTCGGCGGCCGGCCCGACACGGCCGAGCGCCAACCCCTTCCGCCTGCGGTGCAGCAGCCATGAACGACCATGCCGTCACCCTGACCAATGCCGAACGCGTCCGCGTCGCCGTCAACCAGCGGCCGCGCGACGCGGCGACGATGATGATCCTCGACCGCGCGGCGGCGAAGCCGCGGATCCTGATGGGCAAGCGCCATCCCGGCCATAAATTCATGCCGGGGAAGTACGTCTTCCCGGGTGGCCGGGTCGATCCCGGCGACCGGCGGATGGCTGCAACGGGGGCGCTCCCCCAGATCTGCGAGGACCGGCTGCTGAAGCGGACCCTGCGCCCGAGCGCCGGCAAGGCGCGGGCTCTGGCGCTCGCCGCGATCCGAGAGACCTTCGAGGAGACCGGCCTGCTCTTCGGCTCCACCGAATTCGGCGCGCCGGAGAAGGCCCCGGCCGGAAGCTGGGCCGATTTCGCCGGCCACGGCATCTTTCCGGATCTGTCGGCGGTGACCTTCGTCGCGCGTGCGATCACGCCGCCGCGGCGCCCGAAGCGCTTTGACACCCGTTTCTTCACGGTCGACGCCACGGCGAGCGCCAAGCGCATCGAGAACGTCGTCGGGCCCGATTCGGAACTGATCGACCTCGTCTGGGTCGACTTCGACGAGGCCAAGGAACTCGACCTGCCGACCATCACCAAGGTCATCATCCAGGAGGTGGAAGCGCGGATCGCCGGCGGTTTTGCGCCCTGGCTGCCGGTGCCGTTCTATTGGGAGAAGAACGGCCGCTTCGTGCGCGAGGAGCTTTGACGCGTCCTCCGTCCCGCCGGGCGGTCGCCGCACCGATCCGCCTTGACTTCGGCGCCCCTTTCCGGCATTCCCACGCCCGACGGTTTGCCGGGCTCGCCCGGCCTTTCTGATTTTCCGTGGGCCTCACCGCCCCGCATGGTTCGAGGATATCCCCATGGCCAAGGCCGTGACCATCAAGATCAAGCTGCTTTCGACCGCCGACACCGGCTTCTTCTACGTGACGAAGAAGAACTCGCGCACGATGACCGAGAAGATGTCGAAGAAGAAGTACGACCCGATCGCGCGCAAGCACGTCGAGTTCAAGGAGACCAAGATCAAGTGAGGCTTTGGCCCCACTGAGATCGGTCTTTCACGAAAACCGCCCCTTCCGGGCGGTTTTTTTGTTGCGCCCGACCTGTCGCCCTCCATGGCCGCGGCCTTCCCTCGTCGCCCAGCGGCCCCTGAAAGATGTCTGCGCCAAAGGATCTCGCGCCATGAGCAACGATCGGCCACGCCGCCCCCTCAGCGCGCGCGACAAGGCGGAAGCCCTGTTCGCCGCCCCGAAGCCACCGGCGCCCGAGCCCGTGACACAGCGGACCGCCCTGCCCGGTGCGCGCGAACTGGTCTCGCTGCGCATCGACAGCGATGTGCTCGAACATTTCCAGATCGACGGACCCGGCTGGCAGGATCGCATCAACGCGGCGCTGCGGCGCGCGACCGGGCTCTGAGATCCCCTCCCCGCCGGGCGCCGGACGTCATCGGCGCGAGGCTAAGCATGCCGACAGACATCTGAAGGCGGTTTTTGGGCGGCTGCGGCGCAATTGTCACGCCACGGAACGCAGAATGATGTCACGCTGGCGATCGGTCGGGGGCGACGACCATCTGCGCTGGCGGCGCGCGCTGCGCAGGGTTCGTCCCTTGGTTACCGGAAGATCGACCCGTGAACGCCGCAGATCCCGATCCCGCCCCCCGCAGCACGCCGCATGGCGCCGGGCGTCGCCTGCTCAAGCTGCTCGTCGAAATCGATTCCTCGCGCTTCCTCGGCAACCGCGTCGTCGCGGCGGTCGCGCTCGTCGCCATCCTCGCGATCTTCGCCGGGCTCGGTTATGTCGTGCCGGCCGTGCTTTCCCAGTATTTCTGAAGCGGGAAAGAGGTGGCCGGCCGGCGGCGGTTCTGAGGAGGCCAGAATGTCCGCAACCGACCGGCCGAGCCCTCCGGGATCCCAGGAGATGCGGCGGACCTGAGAGCCGAGGGGCGTGGCGAGGCAGCGCATGACGCTGCGTCGCACAACACTTGCCGCCGGAGCGCAGCCGAATCAACAGCCGGACCGCGATTCACCAATCTTTGTCGGGGCTTAACCTTACCTGATAACCAGATCCGCCGCGTTTCAGGCGGCGTTGGCCGCGATGACGCGGTTCCGGCCGTTCGCCTTGGCCAGATAGAGCGCGTCGTCCGCGCGCTTCATGATCTCGGCGGGCGAGGCATCGCCGGCACGCCGGCTCGAGACGCCGATCGACACGGTCACGGGAATCGTGCGGGTCGCACCCTGGATGCCGAAGGGCTCGGAGACCACGCGCTCGCGGATGCGCTCGGCCACCGCATAGGCGGCGTCCAGCGCGGTATCCGGCAGCACGACGACGATCTCCTCGCCGCCCATGCGGGCGACCAGGTCGATGCCGCGGGTGCAGGCGCGCACGCGGTCGGCGAATTCGCGCAGCACCTCGTCGCCGGCATCGTGGCCGTAGCTGTCGTTGACGCTCTTGAAGTGGTCGATGTCGAGCACGAGCAGCGCCAGCGAGCGAGCGCGCAGCGCGGACTCGTCGAAGAGCGCCGCCATGCGCGTATCCATGTAGCGGCGGTTATGCAGCCCGGTGAGCTGATCCATCACCGCCATTTCCATCGAGGTCTGCACGCTGTCGCGCAGTTTCTCGGTGAAGCGCTTGCGGCGCACCTGGGTGCGGACGCGCGCCAGCAGCTCGTTGCGATCGATCGGCCGGATCAGGAAGTCATGCGCACCGATCTCGAGGCCGCGCAGGATACGGGTGCGGTCCTCCGCCTCGCCCATCATCAGCACGGAGACGTTGCGGGTGCGCTCCAGCGAGCGCAGCTGGCTGCACAGGCGCAGCCCGTCGAAACCCTGCAGGTCGAGGCTGACCAGCACGCTGTCGAATTCGCCCTCGACCGCCCGCAGCAGCGCCTGCTGCGGATCCGGCTCGGTTTCCACGACATGGAAGGCCGAGAGCGCGCTTTCGAGCCGCTCGATCACGCGCGGCCGGTCCTCGATGATCAGGATGCGGCCGTTCAGCCCGGTTTCGGAGGCGGCGGCGGCGAGCGGATCGGCAATGCCAAGGCGGCGCGAGGCGAGTGCCCGGTTGCGCAGCTCGTCCGTCATCGACTTCAGCCGTACAAGGCTGCGCACGCGGGCGAAGAGCGCGGTGTCGTCGAGCGGCTTGGTCAGGAAGTCGTCGGCGCCGGCATCCAGCCCCTTGAGCCGATCGCCCGGCTGGTCGAGCGCGGTGACCATCACGACCGGGATATGCGCCGTGATCGCCTCGCTCTTGAGGCGGCGGCAGACGTCGAAGCCGTTCATGCCCGGCATCATCACGTCGAGCAGCACGATGTCGGCCTCGCCGCGCTCGCAGATCGCGATGGCATCGGGGCCGTTCAGTGCCGTGACGACGTCGAAATATTCCGAGGAGAGCTTCGCCTCGAGCAGCTTCACGTTGGTGATGATGTCGTCGACGACCAGAACGCGCGCTGACATGGGAAGCCCCTCGAACGTTCAGGCCGCGCCGGCATAGGCGCGGACGGTCTCCAGGAATTTCGCGACGGAAATCGGCTTGGAGAGATAGGCCTCGCAGCCGCCCTCCCGGATGCGCTCCTCGTCGCCCTTCATCGCGAAGGCCGTGACCGCGATCACGGGAATCGCCTTGAGGTCGTCGTCCTCCTTGATCCATTTGGTGACCTCGAGCCCCGAGACCTCGGGCAGCTGGATGTCCATCAGGATCAGGTCGGGACGATGCGTGCGCGCGAGCTCGATCGCCTCGATACCATCGGCGGTCTTCAGCGTCGCATAGCCATGCGCCTCGAGGAGATCGTTGAAGAGCTTCATGTTGAGCTCGTTATCCTCGACGATCAGAACCGTCTTCATGATGCCGCCCTTCCTTTGCGCCGCGGACCGGGGGCCGATCCCGATTGCCCAAGCTGGCAGCCTCGTTCCATGATCACTGCCTAGCATGTAAGCCGTTGACGAAACGCAAATCCCCCGACCAATTCCGGCAGGAGCCTTCCGACAGCCATGGCGAGCCCCCCGAGCCAAGACGACGCCGAGATGCTGGCCCTGCGCGCGCTGGGATTTCTCGCCGCCGAGCCCGAGCGGCTCGAGCCCTTCCTGGCCACGACGGGGCTGGGCCCGGCGACATTGCGCGCCGCCGCGGGCGACCCCGGCTTCCTGGCGGCGGTGCTGGACCATGTCGGCGGCAGCGATTCGCTGCTGCTCGAATTCGCCGCCAATGCGGGGGTAAACCCGGAAGCGGTGGCGCGGGCCCGGGAGCGTCTGGGCGGGCCACCCGCCGGCGACTTCGCTTGACCGCGCCGTCGCGGGGCCTGGCGCGGCGCGTCCTGTGCCGCGACTGCCTGCGCGACCATGACGGCGACGAGGCCGAGCCGCGGCGCTGCCCCGCCTGCGGCTCGCCGCGCCTGCTGCGCCACCCCGAGCGCGACAGTCTCAGCCTCGCCCATATCGATTGCGACGCTTTCTATGCGGCGGTGGAAAAGCGTGACGATCCCTCGCTGATCGACAAGCCGGTGATCATCGGTGGCGGCAAGCGCGGCGTCGTCTCGACCGCCTGCTACATCGCGCGGACCTATGGCGTCCGCTCGGCCATGCCGATGTTCAAGGCGTTGAAGGCCTGCCCCGAAGCGGTGGTGGTGAAGCCCGACATGGCGAAATACGTCGCGGTCGGCCGGCAGGTGCGCCGGCTGATGCAGGAGCTCACGCCGCTGGTCGAGCCCATCTCGATCGACGAGGCCTTTCTCGACCTCGCGGGGACCGAGCTGCTGCACCATGCCAGCCCGGCCGTGACCCTGGCGCGCTTCGCCCGGCGCATCGAACAGGAGATCGGCATCACCGTCTCGGTCGGCCTGTCCTATGCGAAGTTCCTGGCCAAGGTCGCCTCCGACATGGACAAGCCGCGCGGCTTCTCGGTGATCGGGCGGGCGGAAGCGGTCTCCTTCCTCGCCTCCAAGCCGGTCGGCCTGATTCCGGGCATCGGCCAGGCGAGCGCGGCAAAGCTGGCTGGAGCCGGGTTCAGGCTGATCGGGGACCTGCGCGAGGCGCCGGTCGACAAGCTGTTCCGGCTGGCGGGCAAGGACGGGCCTCGGCTGAAGAATCTCGCCAACGGCATCGACCCGCGCCGCGTCACGCCGGAGCGCGAGACGAAGAGCGTCTCCAGCGAGACCACGCTCGATGTCGATCTCTCGCGCTTCGAGGAGCTGGAGCCCGTGCTGTGGCGCCTGTGTGAGAAGACCTCGAAGCGCCTGAAGCATCAGGAGCTGGCCGGACGGACGATCACGCTGAAGCTGAAGACCGCGGATTTCCACTCCATCACGCGGGCGACGCGGCTGCCCGAGCCGACGCAGCTCGCCGCGCGGCTCTTCGCGGCCGGGCGCGAGCTGCTGCGGCGCGAATGCACCGGCCCGCGCTACCGGCTGATCGGGATCGGGGCGAGCGACCTGACCGGCCCGGAAGATGCCGACCATGGCGACCTCGCCGATGTCGCGACGCCGCGGCTGAAGGCCATGGAGGGCGCGCTCGATGCGCTGCGGGCCCGCTTCGGCGACGCCGCCATCGGCAAGGGGCTGAGCCTGCGCCTGCCGCAGCGGGCCGGGGGCGAGAGCGCTATTTCGCGCAATCCGCCTGAGGCAGAAGATCCAGACGCGTGAGCGTGCCGCGCAGGGCGAAGCTGCCATAGTCGAGCCGGACCGCGCCGGTGACGCCGTTCTCGTACAGCTCGAAGGAGATGGTATAGCTCGGCGTCGTCTCGCCCGAGCCGACCTTGAAATAGGACATGGTCACGGGCCAACGGGCGAGCTTCTCGAACTCCGGCCGCTGCAGCGGTTCTTCCGTCGGCTTGCTGTCCAGCTTGCGGCCGATGACGGACAGCGTCTCGTAGACGTCCTTGCCGCCATTGGCGCCGTCATAGAGCCGGACGTTCAGGGTGTTGCGACCCTCGCGCGCCGCCTGGATGACGGCCTTCATCTGCGCGTTGGGAAACAGCGCTGCCACCGGCTCGCGATGAGTCTCGGGTTTGGGCGCCGTGAGCTTGACCTCATAGCCCTCCCCGGTGCGGGTGGCCGTGCCGTCGACGATTTCCTTCGGCGTGCCACTGGCGGAGCTTTCGGTCTTGAAGCGATAGCTCGCGCCGTCGCCGGCCTCGAAGCTGGTTGTTCGCGCATCGATCAGGCGCGGGCCGCCCTCGCCGCTCTGCAGCTGCGTCACCTGGCGGAAGGAGAGCGCATAGCCCTCGCAGGCATCGCCGGTGAAGTCGAAGGCGATGCGTCCGCGGGCCGAGTCGACGTTCTTGGCCGCCTTGCCGGCGTCGAGAACCAGATCGTAGACCGCGCGATGCGGCGCCAGAACGACACGCTCAGTAGGGCTCGGCTGGGCTGCCGCCGCGCCGCTCCAGAGCGCCGCGACTGCGAGAAATCCCGTGAGGCCTGCTGCGTTCGTCGTCATGGTCGCGCCGCTTCCTGTGCTGAACACTCTCGAAGCTAGGTGCATTGCCGCAATGGCGCAAACAAGGCGGTCAGCGCGCGAGAGGCGGCCGCGTCGCGCGCGGCGGGCGGCCGGATGGCGCATGGCCTCGCGCTTGCGGGCGGGCCGGGCATCGGCCATGAAGGGAGGCCCTCGCCCGGCTCGTGTTTTCGTCGCGCCGCCTCGCGCCGGGCCCGCTTCACATCAGCCGCTCCGGTGGAGTTTTTCCGATGAATGCCGTCGATACCAAGCTCGCCGAACTCGGCATCACCCTGCCCACGCCGGCCGCGCCGATCGCGAACTACGTACCGGCTGTCATCACCGGCAACCTGCTGGTGATCTCCGGCCAGCTCTGCTTCGGCCTCGACGGCAAGCTCTCCGACAAGCACAAGGGCAAGCTCGGCGTCGAGATCTTCAACGAGGCCGGTCTCGAGGCGGCGCGGCTCTGCGCCATCAACGTGCTCGCCCAGGCCAAGGCGGCACTGAACGGCGATCTCAGCCGGATCACGCGCTGCGTCCGCCTCGGCGGCTTCATCAACGCCGCGCCGCATTTCGCCGCCCTGCCCGCGATCATGAACGGCGCGTCGGACCTGATGGTGGAGGTTCTGGGCGACAAGGGGCGCCATGCCCGCTCGACGATCGGCGTCGCCCAGTTGCCGGCCGATGCGGCGGTCGAGGTCGAGGCGATGTTCGAGATCGCCTGATGCGCGGCCCTCTCCTTGGCGGAACCCGCCCCGATCTCGGCTGGCTGATCGCCCGCCCGATCGCCCATCGCGGGCTGCACGACGCCGCCGCCGGCGTGATCGAGAACAGCGGCCCGGCGGCTGAGGCGGCCATCGCCCACGGCTTCGGCATCGAATGCGACGTCCAGCTCAGCGCCGACGGCGAGGCGATGGTGTTCCATGACTTCGTGCTGGACCGGCTGACCGAGCGCCAGGGCGCGGTTTCGGCGCAGACGGCGCAGGCGCTCGCCGCCATCCCGTTGCGCGGCAGCGGAGCGCCGATCCCGACGCTCTCCGGCTTCCTCGACCTGATCGGCGGGCGCGTGCCCCTCGTCATCGAGATCAAGAGCCGCTTCGACGGCGATCTGCGCCTGACGCGGCGCGCGGCCGAGATCGTCGCCGGCCGCGCCGGCCAACCGATCGTGTTCAAATCCTTCGATCCCGAGATCGTCGCCGCGCTGCGCGAGATCGCGCCAGCCGTCCCGCGCGGGATCGTCGCGATGAACGACTATTCCTATCCGGATTATGCCCATCTCGATGCCGGAACGCGCCGCGCCATGGCCAATCTGCTGCATTTCGAGCGAAGCCGGCCGGATTTCCTCTCCTGGAAGGTGGTGGATCTCGACAGCGCGGCCCCCTATCTCTGCCGCAATGTCGTCGGCATGCCGCTGATGAGCTGGACGGTGCGCACGCCGGAGGATCGGGAGAAGGCCTCGCGCCTCGCCGACCAGATGGTGTTCGAGGGCTTCACGCCTTGAGCGAGAGCGGGGCCGGCGACCTCAGGGTACGCGTCGCGACCTCGCTGAAGGCGGTTCCGGCCGCAGCCTGGGATGCCTGCGCCCATCCCGCTCCTCCGGACGGACTGCCGAGCGGGCTCGACCGCGAAAACCCGTTCATTTCGTACGCGTTCCTGCGCGCGCTCGAGGAAAGCGGCTGCGTCGGCGGTCGCTCGGGCTGGTCGCCGGCCTATCTCCTCGTCGAGGACGGCGAGGACCGGCTGCTCGCCGCCGCGCCGAGCTTTCTGAAGAGCCACAGCCAGGGCGAATACGTCTTCGACCACAGCTGGGCCGACGCCTATCAGCGCGCGGGCGGGCGTTATTACCCGAAGATCCAGGTCGCGGCGCCCTTCACGCCCGCCACCGGCCCGCGGCTGCTGGTCGCGCCGGGGCCGCGGGCGGACGAGGCCCGCGCCGGGCTGATCGCCGGGCTGGAGGCTCTGTGCGAGCAGACCGAGGCGTCTTCCGTCCATGTCACCTTCGCGCAGGAGCCGGATGTCATGGCCCTGCGGGAGGCCGGCTATCTCGAGCGGCACGATCTCCAGTTCCACTGGTTCAACGAGGGCTTCGGCTCTTACGACGACTTCCTGGCGACGCTCGCCTCGCGCAAACGCAAGGCGCTGAAGCGGGAACGCCGCGAGGCGCTGGCGGCGGGGATCAGCGTCGAGGTGCTCAGCGGCAGCGACCTGACCGAGACGGTCTGGGATGATTTCCACGCCTTCTACGAGGACACCGGCTCGCGCAAATGGGGGCGCCCCTATCTGAACCGCGCCTTCTTCTCCTGCGTCGGCGCGGCGATGGGCGAGCGGATCGTTCTGGTGATGGCGAAGCGCGCCGGGCGCTACATCGCTGGCGCGATCAATTTCCGCGGCGCCGACACGCTCTATGGCCGCAACTGGGGCTGCATCGAGGACCACCCCTTCCTGCATTTCGAGATCTGCTACCATCAGGCCATCGACTATGCGATCGCGAACGGGCTCGCCCGCGTCGAGGCCGGTGCCCAGGGCGAGCACAAGCTCGCGCGCGGATACCGCCCCGTGGTGACGCGCTCGCTGCACCATCTCGCCGATCCGGGCCTGAAGCGCGCCGTCGCGCATTACCTGCCCCGCGAGCGGGCTCAGATCGCGGAAGCCCAGGCGGCGCTCGCGGCCGAGAGCCCGTTCCGCAAGACCGGGGATCACGATGGCTGACCGGCAGGCTCACCCGGCAACGGCCGGGCCGACCTTCTGTACCGATGGCGAACTGGGCTACCGCCGCAGCCTGAGCGATTTCCAGAGCGAGCCGCTGCTTCTGGACGAGTCCTACCGGCTGGCGCATCTGCCGCTGGTGGCGCCCGATCATCCCCGCGTCATTCCCCGGCAGGAGGGGCGCGCGTATGAGATGGGCCGGCATCCGCCGGTGTTTTCGCTCGTCCTGCCGATCGATGGCGCGCGGCTCGCGGCTTCCGAGCCGTTCCAGCGGCTCGACGCGCAGATGCGCGCGGCGCCCTTCGCCCCCAAGATCGCCTGGGACATCCTGCCGCGACGCGCGGGACGGCTGCATGCGACGCTGTGCGGCACGCTCGCCACCGGCGACGCGCCGGTGATCTCGGACAGCGCCCGCCGCGCCCTCGCCCGGATCGAGCCCTTCGCGGTGGATCTGCGCGGGCCCTTCTCGGGCAATGTCAATCGCGGGCGGTTCTATCTGCGGGTCTATCCGGAGAAGCGGCGCGGGCTGAACCCGATCCATGAGGTCCAGGCCGCTTTCGGGCGCCCGCCGGGCGGTCTCTATCTCGTCGGGCTCTACAACCTGACCGAGGATCTCGACGCGGGCGAGACGGCGGCGCTGGCGGAGATCGTGGCGCGCTGGTGGGACGTCTCGCTGCTGCGCTTCGAGGTGACCGACCTCTGGGTGCTCGGCGCCAGCGACGATCTCGTGCTCGAGTCGCAGATCAGCGAGACCCTGTCATTGGGCGCCGACGAGCGTCCCCCTCCCCAGGCGCTCCGGCCTTGACGCCGACGGCCCGCCCCCACAGGCTGACGCCTTGTTTCAACGCCGTCCGGATGCTCCATGACCGCTTACGACACCGACAACGTCTTCGCCCGGATCCTGCGCGGCGAGCTGCCCTCCCACACCGTCTATGAGGACGAGGCGACGGTCGCGATCATGGACATCATGCCGCGTGCCGACGGGCATGTGCTGGTGCTGCCCAAGGCGGCCTGCCGCAATGTGCTGGACGCGCCGTCCGAGGCGCTGCAGGCCGTGGCGCTGACGACGCAGCGCATGGCGCGCGCGGTGAAGGCCGCCTTCGCCGCCGACGGCGTGACGATCCAGCAGTTCAACGAGGCGGCCGGCGGGCAGGTCGTTTTCCACCTGCATGTCCATGTCATGCCGCGTCACGACGGCGTGGCGCTGCGTCCGCATACGGGCGCCATGGCGGATGCCGAAGTGCTCAAGGCGAATGCGGAGAAGATCCGGTCGGCGCTGTCGGCGCGCTGAGCGGCCGGGTCACAGCGCCAGCAGCACATAGGCGCCGCCGATCAGCGTCGCCTCGCCCGCCAGCACCGCGAGCAGGACCCGGCGGCGGTCGAACAGCATGATCGCGAGCGTGACCGAGAGCGCGCCGACCCGCAGCGCGAGCGGCACGGCGGCCAGCGCCCCCGGCGGCGCGACGATCAGCTTGGCGACGATGCCGGCGAGCAGCGCCGTCGCCACCGCCCTCACCCATTCGAGCGCGGGCGAGTCGGCGTCGATCCGGCGCGAGAAGGCCACGGCGAGCCAGCGCCAGATCTCGGTCGGCAGCACCGCGAAGAGGATGAGGGCGAGATAGGGCCACCACGGCCCGTCTAGCCAGGCAATCGGCTGCGTGATCGTCCCGGTCATGGCGCCGCCCGCTTCGGCCGCAGGGCGAAAGCGATCGTACCCGCGATCAGCCCGGCGACGATGAGATCGAAGCCGCCGCCGATAAAGCGGTCGCAGATCGGCGCCAGCGCGAGACCGAGAACGATGGCGGCGGCGTCGCCGCGGTGGCGCAGCCCCGCCGTGAGCGAGGCGAGAAAGAAGATCGGCGTCAGGCAGAGCAGGCCGGCGGCGAAGGGGATCGGCAGGGCGCCGATCAGATAGTAGCCGAGGAAGGTGCCGACCGAGCTCGTCGCCATGCAGGTGTTGGCAAAGCCGAGGAAATAGGCGACGCGCTGGGCCGGCGGCACATGCGGCAAGCGGCGAAGCCCTTCCGTCCAGGCCGTCACCGCGACGTAATGCGCGAGGAGGAGCTGCATCCAGACACCCTGCCCCGGGCGGCGCAGCAAGGGCAGGATCGCCACCGTCATCGGCAGGAAGCGCAGCGAGGCGAAGCCGACCGCGATCGCGATCGCGCTCCAGGCCGCGCCGGCCGCGATCGAGGCGAAGAAGATGACCTGCGAGGGGCCGGCCCAGACCAGCATGGTCGAGAGCACCGCGACCTCGACCGGATAGCCGACATCGCGCGCCAGCGAGCCGATGCCGACCAAGCCGAAGCCGACGACCCAGGCCGGCAGCGACAGCGCATCGCGCATGCCGGCCAGCGCGACGCGCCACCAGCTCCACTCGGCGGATACGGTCATGAGGATGTCAGCACGCAGGCGGCTCGGAGGGCGGGAGATCGGGCCGGCCCCGCTGGCGGGGACGGTACCCGCCTTCTAGACGACCCGGCCCGGCCCGCCGAGCCACTGCGATGAGCAGCGGGGATTGCGCCGGCTGCAGGGGCGCCGGCCACCTGCGCCTCTCAGCGACCGCCCTTCATCACGAACCCGAACAGTTCGTTGCCGAAGTCGATGATTTCCTTCGGGATGCCGCCGATCGCCTGCACGCCGAGATAGATCAGGTAGATGAAGGCGGGGACGAGGATCCAGCCCAGGATCTCCTCGAACACCTTGCGCCGGCGTCGGCGCCGGTCCCGCTTCTCGAACCAGCTCAACTTTTCCTTGCGCGCCGGAGCGGACTGCTCCGGCGCCGGCTCGGCCGCATGAGCCAGCAGCGTATCGGTCTTGCGCCTGAACAACACGGTCTCAAGCCTTGGTCAGCGGGACTTTCGGGACGGTGCGGACCGAACGCTGGGCCTTGGGAGCCTCCGGTCCTTTCCCACCATCGCCCTTGCCGCCACCGTCGCCCTTGCCCGCCTTGCCGGCGGGACCGCTGCGACGCGGCGCAGCGGGAGCCGGCTTGGCGGCGGCGGCCTTGGCACGCGGCTTGCGCTCGCGCTTCTCGGCTGCGGCGGCCACGTCCTTCTCCGGCTTCGGCTTGACCGGGCCGTCGGGGAATTCGAGGCCGAGCACCTTGATGCCGGTTTCGGACTGCACGACCACGACGCGGACCGCGCCGCCATTCTTCAGCCGACCGAACAGCACCTCGTCGGCGAGCGGCGTCTTGATCGTCTGCTGGATCAGGCGGGCCATCGGGCGGGCGCCCATGGCCTCGTCATAGCCGTTCTCGACCAGCCACTCGCGGGCCTCGTCCGACAGCTCGATCGTGACGTTGCGGTCGGCGAGCTGGGCCTCGAGCTGCAGCACAAACTTGTCGACGACCCGGGCGACGACCGTCTTGGGCAGATGGCCGAAGGAGACGACCGCGTCGAGCCGGTTGCGGAATTCCGGCGCGAAGAGCTTGTTGATCGCCTCCGTGTCGTCGCCCTCGCGCTTCTGCCGGGTGAAGCCATAGGCGTTGCGGGCCATGTCGGCGGCGCCGGCATTGGTCGTCATGATCAGGATGACGTTCCTGAAATCGACCTGCTTGCCGTTGTTGTCGGTCAGCTTGCCGTGGTCCATCACCTGCAGGAGGATGTTGAAAAGGTCGGGATGGGCCTTCTCGATCTCGTCGAGCAGCAGCACGCTGTGCGGATGCTGGTCGATCTGGTCGGTCAGGAGCCCGCCCTGGTCGAAGCCGACATAGCCCGGAGGCGCGCCGATCAGCCGCGAGACGGTGTGGCGCTCCATATATTCCGACATGTCGAAGCGGATCAGCTCGACGCCGAGCGAGGTGGCGAGCTGGCGAGCGACCTCGGTCTTGCCGACGCCGGTGGGCCCCGCGAACAGATAGCACCCGATCGGCTTCTCGCCGTCGCGCAGGCCGGCGCGGGCGAGCTTGATCGAGGAGGACAGCGCCTCGATCGCCTTTTCCTGCCCGTAGACGGTGCGCTTCAGCGTCGTCTCGAGATTGCGCAGCACCTCGGCATCGTCCTTGGAGACGGTCTTGGCGGGGATGCGCGCCATGGTAGCGATGGCCGCCTCGATCTCCTTCACGCCGATGGTCTTCTTGCGCTTGTTCTCGGGCACCAGCATCTGCGAGGCGCCGGTCTCGTCGATGACGTCGATCGCCTTGTCCGGCAGCTTCCGGTCATGAATGTAGCGCGCGGACAGCTCCACCGCAGCCTTGATGGCGTCGTTGGTGTAGCGAAGCTTGTGAAACTCCTCGAAATAGGGCTTCAGCCCCTTCAGGATCTCGACCGCATCCGGGATCGAGGGCTCGCTCACGTCGATCTTCTGGAAGCGGCGAACCAGCGCCCGGTCCTTCTCGAAGTACTGGCGGTACTCCTTGTAGGTGGTCGAGCCGATGCAGCGCAGGCTGCCCGAGGCGAGCGCCGGCTTGAGCAGATTCGAGGCGTCCATCGCGCCGCCCGAGGTCGCACCAGCGCCGATCACCGTGTGGATCTCGTCGATGAACATGATCGCCTTGGGATGGGCCTCGATCTCCTTCATCACCTGCTTGAGGCGCTCCTCGAAATCGCCGCGATAGCGGGTGCCGGCGAGCAGCGTGCCCATGTCGAGCGAGAAGACGGTGGCGTCCTCAAGCACCTCGGGCACCTGGCCGCGGGTGATCTTGAGCGCAAGTCCTTCGGCGATGGCAGTCTTGCCGACGCCGGGATCACCGACGAGCAGCGGATTGTTCTTCTGCCGGCGGCAGAGGATCTGGATCGTGCGCTGGACCTCGGCCTCGCGGCCGATCAGCGGGTCGATCCGGCCGTCGCGCGCCTTGCGGTTGAGATTGACGCAATAGGCGTCGAGGGCGCTTTCCTTCTTCTTCTTGTCCTTGTCGGCGTCGTTGCCGGAATCGGCGGCGCGCGAATCCCGCTGCTGCTCGGGCTCCTCCTCGACACCGCGGACAGGCCGCGACTCGCTCGCACCGGGGCGCTTGGCGATGCCGTGGCTGATGTAGTTCACCGCGTCGTAGCGCGTCATGTCCTGCTCCTGCAGGAAGTAGGCGGCATGGCTCTCGCGCTCGGCGAACATGGCGACGAGCACATTGGCGCCGGTCACCTCCTCGCGGCCCGAGGACTGGACATGGATGACGGCGCGCTGGATCACGCGCTGGAAGCCGGCGGTCGGCTTGGAATCGTCGCGCCCGTCGGTGACCAGATTGGCGAGCTCGGCGTCGATATAGTCGACGAGGCTGCGCCGCAGCGTGTCGAGATCGACGCTGCAGGCGCGCATGACCGCAGCCGCGTCCTGGTCGTCGACCAGCGCCAGCAGCAGATGTTCCAGGGTGGCGTATTCGTGGTGGCGCTCATTGGCGAGCGCCAGAGCCCGGTGAAGCGCCTGTTCGAGACTGCGCGAGAAACTCGGCACGGATTGCGCTCCTATTCCGATTCAAGGGGTGCGAACGGACTCAAGACGCTACTTCTTCTCCATCACGCATTGGAGCGGATGCATGTGCTTGCGTGCAAGGTCCATCACGAGGGTCACCTTCGTCTCGGCGACCTCGTAGGTGAAGACGCCGCATTCGCCGACGCCGTTCTGATGCACATGCATCATGATCTGCGTGGCCGCGGCGCGGTCCTTCTGGAAGAACCGCTCGAGGACGTGAACGACGAACTCCATCGGGGTGTAGTCGTCGTTCAGAAGCAGGACCCGATAGAGGTTGGGCTTGCGGGTCCGCGTCCGCGTCAGGACCGCGGTGCCGGCGCCTTCCCGGCCACCATCGGCGGGCGGGCCCGCGCGGCGCGGCCGATCGGCCATCACCAGGGGGGTGCGGGCGGTCACGGGCCAAGCGGGACCGTTTCCGGCGCCCCTGGCAGCCCTCCCCCGCATCGTGCTCGCAGCCGTCGTTCCCAAGATCGATCCCTGTCCTGACCTGACCGACATAATGCGTCGCGACTGAATTTACAGACCTCGCGACTGCTTCGCCAGTGCGTTCGCACGGCAGCCGCGCAGCTGCGGCGTCTCGGCGCGGCGGGTTGACCCGCCGGGGCGGAGGGTCCAAAGCCCGGCGCCTGACAGGACGGGAGACGTCGATCATGACCGCCAACGCCATCGTGACCGTAGGAGCGGATCTCGCCTCACCGGTGCGCTTCGGCAATGCCCTGCCGCTCGCCGTGATCGCCGGCCCCTGCCAGATGGAAAGTCGCGACCACGCGCTGGAAACGGCCTTCGCGCTGAAGGAGATCGCGGAGGAGCTCGGGATCGGGCTCGTCTTCAAGACGTCCTTCGACAAGGCGAACCGGACCAGCGTCAAGGCTGCGCGCGGCATGGGGCTGGAGGCGGCGCTGCCTGTCTTCGCCGAGATCCGCGAGCAGACCGGCCTGCCGGTGCTGACCGACGTCCATGAGGCGAGCCAGTGCGCCGCCGTGGCGGAATGCGTCGATGTGCTGCAGATCCCCGCCTTCCTCTGCCGGCAGACGGACCTGCTGGTGGCGGCGGCCCGGACCGGCCGCGTCGTCAACGTCAAGAAGGGCCAGTTCCTCGCCCCCTGGGACATGGTCAACGTCGCCGCCAAGATCACCGAGAGCGGCAACCCCAATGTCATGGTGACGGAACGGGGCGCCTCCTTCGGCTACAACACGCTCATCTCCGACATGCGCGCCCTGCCGATCATGGCGCAGACGATCGGTGCGCCGGTGATCTTCGACGCCACCCACTCCGTCCAGCAGCCCGGTGGCAAGGGCTCATCGAGCGGCGGGCAGCGCGAATTCGTGCCCGTACTGGCGCGTGCTGCGGTCGCCGTCGGCGTCGCCGGCGTCTTCATCGAGACGCATGAGGACCCCGACAGCGCCCCCAGCGACGGGCCAAACATGGTGCCGCTCTCGGCCTTCCCTGCGCTGATTGCAGAGCTGCAAGGCTTCGATCGACTTGCCAAGGCACGGGCCAAGCCTACGCTGGCTTATGTCTGACACACCGCCCCCGGCGCCGGCCGCCGCGCCGGCTCCCACCCCACTGCCCGCCCTCATTCTCGTCCTCGGAGCCTGCGGCTTCGCCTCGACCTTCACGATGCGGATCATCGATCCGCTGATCCCGACGCTCGCCGGCGAGTTCGGGCGTAGCGTGCCGCAGATCGTGATGATGGTGACCGGGTTCTCGCTGGCCTATGCGCTGGGCCAGCCCTTTCTCGGCCCCGTCGCGGATGCGGTCGGCAAGATCCGCACGATCCTGACCTGCCTGCTGGCGCTCGCCCTGTTCTCGACGGTGGCGGCGCTGTCGCAGTCCTACGAGATCATGGCCGTGGTCCGCGGCGTCACCGGCATCGCCTCGGGCGGGATCATCCCGATCGCGATGGCGGCCATCGGCGACCGGGCGCCGATGCAGGAGCGCCAGGTCGCGCTCGGCCGCTTCCTGGTGCTGATGATCATCGGCCAGATGTCGGGCTCGGCCTGTTCCGGGCTGATCGCGACCCATCTCGGCTGGCGCGCCGCCTTCCTCTCGGCAGCGGGCGTCGCGGCGCTGGCGGCGGTGCTGGTCGCGATCGTGCTGAAGCCGCGCCGGAACGTGACCCGACAGGCGCTGAGCGTCGCGGGTGCGCTGGCGAATTACAGGATCGTCTTCGCCAATCCGCGCACCAAGCTGCTCTACGGCCTCGTCGTGATCGAGGGCATCCTGCTCTTCGGCATTCCGGCCTATGTCGCGGCGATCCTGTTTGAGCGCTCGGGCGTCGGGCCGGGCGAGGCCGGGCTCGCCATCGCCGGCATGGGATTCGGTTGCCTGGTCTACGGGTTGCTGACGCGTATCCTCGTCGAGCGCCTCGGCCCGACGCGGATGACGCGGACGGGCGGCGTGGTCTGTGCGATCGGGCTTGCCCTTTTCGCCTTCGACTGGCCCTGGTGGAGCGCGATCCCGCTCTTCGCGCTGCAGGGTTTCGGCTTCTTCCTCCTGCACGGCACCTTTCAGGCACAGGCCACGGAGCTCGCGCCGGCGGCACGCGGATCGGCCATGGCGCTCTTCGCCTGCTGCTTCTTCCTGGGCCAGGCGACGGGGCCACTGGCGATGGGCGCGGCCATGCATGCGCTGGGCGCGCCTGCGGCGATCCTGCTCTTCGCCGCCGCGATCGTCCTGTTCGGCTATCTCACGCCGCGGATCCTGCCGGTGCCGAGCAGCCGAACCTGAATTTCGCTTAAATGCCGGACATCGTCGAGTTTCGACGATTGACGGAACGGAATCGCAACCTCTCGGCCGCATAACGCAGGCATCTTGATCGGCTCCAGGCTCGCGACCTTGCGGTTGCATCTGTGGGCCGCCGCCAGAGATGAGAGGCTGCGATGCGCCAGTCCTACCGCGATGCCCTGCTCGGAGTCGCTTCCTGCTTTCGCCGCGACGAGGCGGGCGCCACCGTGACCATGTTCGCCTTCGCCGGCGTCGTGCTGATCTGCATGGCCGGGGTGGTGATGGACTACGGACGCCTGACCAAGGCGCATTCCGGTCTGCAAGCAGCAACGGATTCCGCCGCGCTGGCCGCCGCGAGGCTGCCCAGCAAGGACGCCGCGACGATGCGCGCAGCGGCCGAGAAATTCTTCGTCGCCAACACAGCGGGACTGGGCGGCCAGAACATTCAGATCACGAAGTTCGATTTCCAGGAATCGACGGGGACTGTGACGATCGAAAGCAGCGGCGTCCTCGACACGTCGCTGATGGCGATCGCCGGCATCAAGACCATGGCCTACAGCACGCGCGCCGCGGCGCTGAAGGAGGTCACGGGCACGGTCGAGATGGCGCTCGTCCTCGACAACACCTGGTCCATGTCGGACAGCGCCGGCGGCGGCGGCTCGAAGATCACCGTGCTGAAATCAGCCGCCAAAAACCTGATCAACACGATCCTCACGCAGGGCGGCAGCAATGTGAAGATCGGGATCGTGCCCTTTGCCGACTATGTGAACGTGGGCGTCGGTAACCGCAACCAGAATTGGGTTTCGGTGCCGGCCGATTACTCCGTCACCAACACCACCCCCGCCGTGCCTTACACCTGCACCACCGTGACGACCAAACAGGTCTGCACGAAGGGCGCCCCCAAGACCTGCACATCGACCACCGATGGCGTCGTGTCGACTTATGACTGCACGCCGCAGACCTGCGTCCAGCAGCCCGTCACGCCCTATCAGTCCTGCAGTGGCGGCACGCCGGCAAAGACCACGGTCACCAACTACAAGTGGTTTGGCTGCGTCCAGTCGCGGAAGACAGGCGAGCTCCGCCTGAACGACAGCGAGCCCACCTCGCCCTATCCGGGGTTCCTCGGCACCAGCCAGCGCTGCCTCAACCCGATCGTTCCCCTCACGTCCGACAAGACCGTGCTGACGGCTGCGATCGACAGCCTGATCATCAATATCGGTGGCTATAAGCCCTCCACCTATATTCCCGGTGGGCTCATCTGGGGCGTCAATGTACTGTCCCCGACCGCGCCCTTCTCCGAGGGCAAGGCTTACGACACCGCGAACAAGATGCCGCGCAAGGCACTCGTGCTGATGACCGATGGGGCAAACACGATGTACTTCCGCGCCTCGGACGGCACTCACCAGAATGCGACCAACAACGGGCACGTCACGACGACCAACAACGACACCTCGAAGATCTGCGAATACGCCAAGTCGAAGAAGATCGAGGTGTTCACCGTCGCCTTCGCGGTGACGGACGTCGCAGCCAAGACGATGCTGCAGGGCTGCGCGAGCAGTTCGGGTCACTACTACGACGCGACGGACTCGGCAGCCCTCACCGCCGCCTTCCAGTCGATCGGCCAGTCGCTGACCAGCCTGCGCCTCTCGCAGTGAGGCTCAGCGCCGGCCCTCGGTCAGGACGTCAGCGCCCGCGATAGGGCGCGACGCCCTGATCGGGCAGCCAAAGGCCCTTGGGCGGCTCGCCGGTCTGCCAGAAGACGTCGATCGGGATCCCGCCGCGCGGATACCAGTAGCCGCCGATGCGGAACCATTCCGGCTCGAGCAGCTCGACGAGCGTCTTGCCGATGCCGATGGTGCAGTCCTCGTGGAAGGCGCCGTGATTGCGGAAGGCGCCGAGATAGAGCTTCAGCGACTTCGACTCGACCAGCCATTTCCCTGGCAGATAGTCGATGACGAGGATGCCGAAATCCGGCTGGCCGGTGACCGGGCAGATCGAGGTGAATTCCGGGCAGGTGAAGCGGGCGAGATAGGCGGTCCCGGCATGGGGATTGGGCACGCGGTCGAGGCGCGCCTCCTCGGGCGAGGCGGGCAGACCGGTCTGCTGACCGAGTTGCAGGGTCGCGGCATCGAGGGACATGGAAGGCTCCTGAGGTTGGCCGCCTTCTAGAGCAAGGTCAGGCCGGGTGGGAACCGGTTTTCGCGGGCGCCGGTGCCGCAGCCCTCACCAGAACCAGATCGGGCGGCCGGCGACGAGGCATAGGCCGCTCCAGTAGAGGACCGTGACGGTGATCGAGGCCAGCACGATCGCGCCTGAGGGCCGGCGGTTGTCGGACCAGATCTGGAACATTGTCGTCTCCCGATGGAACAGCGCCGTTGTCGGCACCGTCAGGACCGCAAGCGGCAGGCCGTTCCGGGGAGGCAAAGTCGACGGTCGCAGGCGGCAACCGGACGACTCTCTCGGGCGATCGGGGCTTCCCGCGAGCCGGGCGCTTGGCTAGAAGCACGGCCGACGCCCTCCCCTGTGCCCGCCACGGAGCCCTTCCATGACCGCGATTATCGACATCATCGGCCGCCAGATTCTCGATTCCCGCGGCAACCCGACGGTCGAGGTCGATGTCGTGCTGGAGGACGGCTCGATGGGCCGCGCCGCGGTGCCGTCAGGCGCGTCGACCGGCGCACATGAGGCCGTCGAACTGCGTGACGGCGACAAGAGCCGCTATCTCGGCAAGGGCGTGCTCAAGGCGGTCGAGGCCGTCAACGTCGCCATCGCCGAACAGCTCGTCGCGATGGACGCCGAGGACCAGGTCGCGATCGACGAGGCGATGATCGCGCTCGACGGCACCCCCAACAAGAGCAAGCTCGGCGCCAACGCTATCCTCGGCGTCTCGCTCGCCGTCGCCAAGGCCGCGGCCGAGGCGGCCGGCCTGCCGCTCTACCGCTATGTCGGCGGCACCTCGGCCCGCGTCCTGCCCGTGCCGATGATGAACATCGTCAATGGCGGCGCCCATGCCGACAACCCGATCGACTTCCAGGAATTCATGATCATGCCGATCGGCGCGCCCTCCTTTTCGGAGGGGCTGCGGATGGGCTCGGAGATCTTCCACACGCTGAAGAAGAAGCTGCACGACGCCGGCCACAACACCAATGTCGGCGACGAGGGCGGCTTCGCCCCCAACATCAAGTCGGCGGAAGCCGCGCTCGACTTCGTCATGTCCGCGATCGAGGCCGCCGGCTACAAGCCGGGCGAGGACATCGCGCTCGCACTCGACTGTGCCGCGACCGAGTTCTTCAAGGACGGGTCTTACGTCTATGAGGGCGAGCGCAAGACGCGCGATCCCAAGGCGCAGGCGAAGTATCTCGCCAAGCTCGTCGGCAACTATCCGATCGTCTCGATCGAGGACGGCATGTCCGAGGACGACTGGGAGGGCTGGAAGGCGCTGACCGACCTCGTCGGCTCCAAGTGCCAGCTCGTCGGCGACGATCTCTTCGTGACCAACGTCACCCGCCTGTCGCAGGGCATCAAGGGCAAGACGGCCAACTCGATCCTGGTCAAGGTCAACCAGATCGGCTCGCTGACCGAGACGCTGGCGGCCGTCGAGATGGCGCAGCGCGCCGGCTACACCGCCGTGATGTCCCACCGCTCGGGCGAGACCGAGGATTCGACCATCGCCGACCTCTCGGTCGCGACGAATTGCGGGCAGATCAAGACCGGCTCGCTCGCCCGTTCGGACCGGACCGCCAAGTACAACCAGCTCCTGCGCATCGAGGAGGAACTCGGCGCGCAGGCGATCTATGCTGGCCGCAGCGCGCTGAAGGCCCTCGCCTGAGCCGTCACAGGCGCGGCAGCAGGCTGGAGGCGCGCGACAGCGTCCAGATGCCGGCCGCGCCGACGACACCGACCGCCCCGGACATCGCGTCGCCGACGCGGGCGACCGGGGTGGGCAGCGCCACCCCCAGAACCTTCAATGAGGACTGGGACGGGGCTGCCGCGGCCTGAACGGCCGGTGTGATCGGGAGGGGAGCGGCCTCCGCGGTCACCACCGCACGCTCGACGACGGGGCGACGCGGCGGGGACGGCGGAACCGTCACCGCTGCCTGCGCCTGCGCAACATGCAGCCGCGGCTCGGCGGTGACAGGCCGCTCCTGCCGCAGAGCGGTGACCGGGGTCGCGGGCTGCTTCCAGTCGAGCGACATCGGCATGACGATCGCCGCCGGGCTGATCAGCCCCTGTGACGCCCGCAGCGGCGCCTCGCTTCCCGCCGCATCCTGATGGCGCTCGCGGATCTTGCCGTCCGACGCCACCGGCGAGACCCAGCGTTCCTGCCGCGCAACCGCCGTATCCGTCTGCGCGGAGGCGCCGAAGAACGGCAGCGGAGTGCCCGACGGCAGGGCCAGCACGACCGCCGCCAGCGCTGAGGCGGCGACCGAGACGGTCGCCTGGGTTCCGACGCCGCGCAGGAATTTGGCCGTGGCCGTGAAGACCGAATCCGTCATGTCCGACTTTCCTCCGTGAACGGAGCCACAAGACCACCGGCGCCTGGCACCCACGGGGCCGAAGCAGGGAGCAATTGCGGCGTTTCGTCTCGTATTGTTTCCGGACCCATGCGCCGGGCACGCGGCAACGCGGATTTCGCGCGGGGGCCATGCGGCCCATGCGCTATCGCCGGGGGGCTGAACCGGGCGATACCGGCTGATGCACCAGACCGCGCCCCTGTCGGAAGCCGCCCGCCTGCGAGACCGGCGCCTGTGGCGGCTGGCCTTCGCCGGCATGGTTCTGGCGATGCTGATCTTCGGCTCGAATTTCGTGGTCAGCCGGCATGCGGTGCTGAACGGCCTGACCTCACATGATCTCCTCGCCCTGCGCTTCGGCATCGCGGGCCTGCTGCTGCTGCCGGGCTTCGTCGCCGGAGGCCTGAAGAGCTGCAACGAGATCGGCTGGGGTCGCGGCGTGCTGCTCGCGGTGATGAGCGGCTTCCCGATGAGCTATCTGCTGCTGACCGGCGTGACCTATGCGCCGGCCGCCCATGGCGCGACCATCGGGCCCGGCCTCGTGACGGTGATCTCGATCATCGGCAGCGTCGCCCTGTTCGGCGCCATCATCACGCGCCAGCTCATCGTCGGCATCGTCGCCGTGCTGCTCGGCCTGACCTGCCTCGGCATTGCCGGCACGACCCACACCAACCCCTCGATCCTGTTCGGTGATCTCTGCTTCGTCGGCGTCGGGCTGATCTGGGGGATGTATCCGCTGCTGGTCCAGCTCTGGCGGCTCGACCCCTTGAAGGCGACGAGCGTCGTCGCGGTGCTGTCGATGGCCTATCTGCCGTTCTACGCGCTGTTCTTCTTCCGCGGCTTCGACGTCGCGCCCTGGTGGGTCATCGTGCTGCACGGCATCAACCAGGGCGTGCTGAACGTCATCCTCGGGCTCTGGCTGTGGAGCGTCGCAGCGCGGCGGATGGGGCCGGCGGTAGCCGGGCGCTTCCCGCCGACGATCCCGATCATCGGCACGCTGCTCGCCATCCCCGTGCTGGGCGAAATTCCGAGCGGGCTTCAGGTCGCCGGCATCGGCCTGATCATCGCGGGCCTGTTCGTGGCATCCTGGCGGCGCTCACCGCGCCCGGCGGCTTAGCCGCATCACGCCGAGATTCCAGCCGATCGCGATGGCGAGCGCGAGACTGAGCGCGGCGGCCGAGCCGAGCGGGACGGCCGTCAGATGCAGCGCCGCCAGCGCGAGACCGAAGCCGATCAGCGGGAGCGCGCCATTGGCGAGAACGGCGGCCGTGGCGGGCCCGCCGATGCGGGGCTGCAGCATCGCGATCATGCTGCTGAGAACGACCGGCAGGGCGGCGAGCGAGCCCGACCAGCCCGGCCCGACATGGGCGCTCAGCGTCGTCACCGCGCCGGCGAGAACCGCGACGAAGCCGGCCCGCATCGGGATGAGATACCAGGGCCGCCCCGGCGGCCGGTCGGGACGCGCCGAAAGATAGGGTCGGAACAGCCGGTGCAGCGCGCCATAGATGGCGATGGTGGCGACCGTCATCACCGGGAAGGAGGGCTCGAGCCCGCGCATCAGCAGTAGCGTGGCGCACCAGGCGGCCAGCGCGGCGGCAAGGCAGAGCAGCGTGCCGAAGCGCTGCGCCAGCAGCACATAGGCGCAGCTCAGCCCGGCATTGGCGACGTTGGAGGTCATGGCCCCGAGCGCGCTCACCGCCATGAAGGCCGCGTCGTGCTCGAGCGCGAGGAAGACCAGGACCGGCCCGGCCGAAATCGGCAGGGTGGCGATGAGCGCTGCGATCAGCGGCCCGCTGCGCTCGGCCAGCAGCGAGCAGCCGACGACGATGGCGGCGGCGGTCGCCATCTTCGCCGCCAGCATCAGGAACCAGGGGTCGATCACGGCGCGGCGGGGATGTCGCCCCTCGCCCAGCCTTCCTTGGTCTGCGCGACGAAGTCTTCCAGCCGCCCCTCGGCGATGGCGCCACGCAGCCCGGCCATCAGCTCCTGGTAATAGGCGAGGTTGATCCAGGTCAGCAGCATCTTGCCGAGCATCTCCTCCGCCTTGACGAGGTGGTGGAGATAGGCGCGCGACCAGCCATTGGCGGCCGGGCAGGAGGAACCCTCGTCGACCGGGCGCGGATCGTCCGCGTGTCTGGCATTCTTCAGGTTCATCCGGCCGAAACGGGTGAAGATCTGACCGTGGCGGCCGGCCCGCGTCGGCATCACGCAGTCGAACATGTCGATGCCGCGGCGCACCGCCTCGACGATGTCGTCGGGCGTGCCGACGCCCATCAGATAGCGCGGCTTCCCGACCGGCAGATGCGGCTCGACCGTCTCGATCATCGCCAGCATGATCTCCTGCGGCTCGCCGACCGCCAGACCGCCGACGGCATAGCCCTTGAGGTCCATCGCCGCGAGCTCGCGCGCGCTCTCGACGCGCAGATGCGGCACCGCCCCGCCCTGGACGATCCCGAAGAGCGCCCGGCCGGGATGGTGGCCGAAGGCGTCCTTGCAGCGCTGCGCCCAGCGCAGCGACAGGCGCATCGCCTTCTCGGCCACCTTGTCCTCGCAGGGCAGCGAGACGCATTCGTCGAGCTGCATGACGATGTCGGAGCCGAGCAGGTTCTGGATTTCGACCGAACGCTCCGGCGAGAGCATGTGCTTCGAGCCGTCGATATGAGAGCGGAAGGCGACGCCCTCCTCGGTCAGCTTGCGCAGATTGGCGAGCGACATCACCTGGAAACCGCCGGAATCGGTCAGGATCGGGTGCGGCCAATTCATGAAGCGGTGCAGGCCACCAAGCCCCGCGATCCGCTCGGCGCCCGGCCGCAGCATCAGGTGGTAGGTGTTGCCGAGCACGACATCGGCGCCGAGCGCCCTCACTTGGTCGGGATACATGCCCTTGACGGTTGCGGCCGTGCCCACCGGCATGAAGGCCGGCGTGCGGATGACCCCGCGCGGCATGCGGATCTCACCCGTCCGGGCGGCGCCGTCGCGGGCGTGGAGGTGGAAGGTGAAGTCGGTCGCGGGAACGGGGGCGGCCGGCGCGGACGGGGGCGATGCGGTCATGGCCCGCGAGGTAGAGCAGCGGGCGTCAATAGGGAAGAGGCCGCACCACCTGCCGCAACATCAGCTGCAGGCCCGCGCGCGATAGGACTGGCGCAACGCGAAGACCAGGATGGCGACCGTCAGCCACAGGCGCACTGTCGCGAACGAGAAAATGAAGACCATCGACAGCAGGCTCTTGACCGATATGGGCAGCTCCGACTGCTGCCACATCTGCACGACAAGGCCCCGCACATAGCCCTGAAGGGGATGCAACAAGACAGCGAGCGCGGCCACGAGCAGGACACCGGGGACGAGCCAGCGCGCATGGTCCCGGAAGCGCCGCATGGCCGTGAGGAGGCTGGGCTTCTTCGCTTCGTCAACCTGCAGCACCATCAGCAGCACGAGTGCGGCGACCAAGGCGCTCCAGAGGCGGCCGGCATGGCTGGCCTGGTCGAAAGCGATCCCATCGAAGCCGAGCATGAACTCGCCCGGCCGGCCGGTCAGGCCGGTCACCGCTGCCACCACCGTCGCCGCCATGAGCACCCCGAAGATCGGCGGCAGCACGGCGCGTGCCATCCCGATCTGCTGGCTCAGGCCGAGCAGCCCCAGCCCGCTGCGTCCGTCGGTGGCCAGCACCATCCGCCAGGTCACGATCACGAAGGCGAGCAGGAGCGCGATGTTGGCCAGCATGATGGCGGGCAGCGCAATCAGCCCGCCGGCGAAGGCGATGACCCGCATCGTCGCCGCGACCAGCAGCCAGGGCACTGCCTCCAGCAGGCGGAAAGGGCCGAAGGAGACGTTCGGGAAGGCGGGGCGTGCTGCGGCAGACGGAGCGATCATGCGTCGGACCATAATTGCGGATTCTCAAGCCCGCGTTGCTCCGACGCTTCAAATGTCCGACGTTGAGGCCGATCCGGCCGATTCACGCCGCCGGTTTCACACTCGCCTCATAGATCTCCGGCTTGAAGCCGACGAGCGTCCGGTCGCCGAGGTCGAGGACCGGGCGCTTGATCATCGAGGGCTGAGCCAGCATCAGCGCGATCGCCCTGTCGGCGTCGAGGCCCCGCTTTTCGGCCTCGGGCAGGGCGCGGAAGGTGGTGCCGGCGCGGTTCAGCACCGTCTCCCAGCCATGCTCCCCGACCCAGCGCATCAGCGAGGCCCGGTCGATCCCGCTCGCCTTGTAGTCATGGAAGGCGTAGGCGACGCCCTGCCCGTCCAGCCAGGCGCGCGCCTTCTTCATCGTGTCGCAGTTCTTGATGCCGTAGAGGGTGATCGCCATGGCGCGGCCCCTCAACCCGGCCGCTTGGGGATTTCGAGCCCGCGCTGGACGGCGGGTCGCGCCAGGCCGCGCTCGAGCCAGGCCGGCACGGCCTTCAGACTGGCGTAATCGACCAGTTCGCCCGCGCCATAGAAGCCGACGAGATTGCGCACCCAGCCGAGCAGCGCGATGTCGGCGATCGTATAGTCGGCACCCATGATCCAGTCGCGCCCGGTCAGCCGCTCCTCCAGCACGCCGAGCAGCCGCTTGCTCTCATTCGCATAGCGGTCGCGCGGGCGCTTGTCCTCGTAGTCCTTACCGGCGAATTTGTGGAAGAAGCCGAGCTGGCCGAACATCGGGCCGACAGCGGCCATCTGGAACATCACCCACTGGATCGTCTCGTAGCGGGCGGCGGGATCGGCGGGCAGCAGCTTGCCGGTCTTCTCGGCGAGATAGATCAGGATCGCGCCGGACTCCCACAGGCCGAAAGGCTTTCCGCCCGGACCGTCGGGGTCGATGATCGCGGGGATCTTGCCGTTGGGGTTGAGCGACAGGAACTCCGGCCCCCAGGTCTCGTTCTGGCCGATATTGATGGTGTGCGGCTCGTAGGGAAGGCCGAGTTCCTCCAGCGCGATCGAGACCTTCACGCCGTTCGGCGTCGGCAACGAGTAGAGCTGGATGCGATCGGGGTGCTGGGCCGGCCAGCGCTGCGTGATCTTGAAGGCGGAGAGGTCTGCCATGGCGGGCTCCGGGGCTGAGCCGGTGCCGCTCATGGGCGCCGGGTGGTCGGGAGATAGTCGCCCCGTCCGGCTGCGCAATCGCATCCGCGCCGCACGGGGCGCATCCGGGCCGCGCGCTCAGCGCGGGGCGGTTGCCGCATCCGCCGCACGGCGCGCGCTCGCCCCCTCACCCTGCTCCGTCCGGAAGGCGGCGATGGCCTCTTCCAGAAGCGTCTCCAGCGAGGGGCCGGCATCGTCGCAGACGATCGGGCGCAGCCTGGTCTCGACCAGCGAAAGATGGCTGCTCATCGCCTTGACCGCCCTGCCGCGCTCGCGGCCCGCCAGCGCCTTGAAGATCAGCCGGTGCTCCTCGCAGCCGCAGGCCGAGCCGAGCGTCGTCTCATAGCGCTTCACCAGCATGATCGTCCGCCCGATCAGCTCGTGCGCCTGGCGCTGGACGATCGGGTTGCCGATCATCTCCGCCAGCAGGAAATGGAACTCGGCCGAGAGTTTTTGCCATGTCGCCTGGTCGCCGCGGCGCAGGGCGTCGGCCTCCGCATCGACATGATCGCGCAGCCGCTCGATCTGCGCCTCGGTCAGATGGTCGGCGAGATGGGCGACCATGCCGCTTTCCAGAATGCGGCGGGCCTCGTAGACGACCCTGCCCTCGCGCAGATCCGGCTCGATGGTGAAGGCGCCGCGGTTCTTGACGATCTCCAGCAGCCGCTCATGGCCGAGCCGGTGCAGCACCTTGCGGATGCGCTCGCGGCTGACGCCGAAGAGCTCGGCGAGCCGGTGCTCGCCGAGCTTCATGCCTCCCGGCAGCGAGCCTCCCAGCAGCAGGCGCGAGAGGATCGTATGGATCGCCGCTTCGTTCATCCCACTCGTCTCGACAGCATTGCTCCGCCCGCGCACCGACCGCCCGCCATCGGTCCATCCTAGCATCGACCGGGCCTATTTTTATGCACATTCGGGAAGCGATTGTGCACAAAAATCACGCCAATGCCGCTCGCAACGGGCTCAACCGGGGCGCAGAGATCGATTCCGCCTCTCCGCCTAAAAGACTGATATCATTATTTTTATTTGCGCCTTGCTACTGTAACACGCTCTTGGCACGACGGTTGCTGACCTCTCCCAATGTTCGCGCCGTCGGGAGCGCGCCGCATTCGAGAGGTCCGACCATGGATATGCTGTCCGCAGGCAAGCCGAACCGCCGCGCACTCCTCAAAGCGGGCCTGGGCGCCACGGCGCTGATCGCCGCCCCGTCCGTGCTGCGGGCCCAAACGAAGGAACTCGTCGTCGGCGGCGCCGCCGGGCACAAGCCCTGGGTCGAGCAGACCGTCGTGCCGATGTTCGAGAAGAAATATAACTGCAAGGTGATCTTCGAGGGCACGCGCTCGCTTGTGAACCTCGAGAAGATGCAGAAAAACAAGGACAAGCCCTACATGTCCGTCGTCCAGATGGACGATCCGGTCATGATCCTGGCGGTCAAGGAAGGGCTACTCGAGCCGCTCACCGTGGCCAAGGCGCCGAACATGGCCGATCTCCTGCCCGGCTCGACCCATATGGACGGCATGTGGGCCAATTATCTCCAGCCCTGGCTCGGCGTCGCCTACAGCAAGACCGCGATGAAGACCCCGCCCTCCTCCTGGGCCGAGATGTTCGACCCGAAATACAAGGGCCGCATCGTCATTCCCTCGCTGCAGAACACAGAAGGCCTGCCCTCGCTCTTCGTCGCCGGCCTGCTCGCGGGCGGGACGATGGAGAGCGTCCAGAAGGACACCGATGCCGGCTTCAAGAAGCTCGCCTCGCTGAAGCCCAACCTGCTGACGATCTACACGCAGCAGCCGCAGGCCTTCAATCTGCTCGAGCAGGGCGAGGCCTGGATGATCGGGCCGGCGATGTCCTCCTATGCGCTGGAGCGCAAGGCGGCCGGTGCGCCGATCGACCTCGCCGCGCCGAAGGAAGGCGTCTTCGCCATGCCGTCGGGCATCGCGGTCGTGAAGGGCTCGCCGCAGCAGGAGCTCGCCTTCGCCTATGTCAACGAGCTGCTCGGCGCCGAGCTGCAGAACAAGCTGGCGGGGCCGACCTTCTCGATCGGCACCAACAAGGCGGTGCCGAAGCCGGCGGGGCTGGGCGCCGACGTGAAGATCCACCAGATCGACTGGGCCAATGTCGCCGCCCAGCGCGGCGAGTGGATCAAGCGCTGGGATCGCGAGATGGCGATCTGAGCATGAGCCCCGGTTTCCTGTCCGTCGCGGGAGCAGCCAAGACCTTCGGCGCCGCCACCGTGCTCGACGGCGTCGATCTGTCGATGGCCCGCGGCGAGTTCGTCTCGCTGCTCGGTCCCTCGGGCTGCGGCAAGACCACGCTGCTGCGGATCGTCGCCGGGCTGATGCGGCCTGATCAGGGCCGCGTCGCGCTCGACGGGCAGGACATCACGAGGCTGCCGCCGCACAAGCGCGACGTCAGCGTCGTGTTCCAGAGCTATGCGCTGTTTCCGCATCTCACCGTGGCGGAGAATGTCGCCTTCGGCCTCAAGGCGCGCGGCGCGCCATCGGGCGAGATCGCGCCGGCCGTGAAGCGCTTCCTCGATCTCGTGCAGATGGGCGCCTATGCCGAGCGCTCGATCAAGGCGCTCTCGGGGGGCCAGCAGCAGCGCGTGGCGGTGGCGCGTGCGCTCGTCGTCGGGCCGAAGCTTCTGCTGCTCGACGAGCCCTTCTCGGCGCTCGACCGCAAGCTGCGCGAGACCATGCAGATCGACCTGAAGCGCCTGCTGCGCGAGGTCGGCACCACCGCGATCTTCGTCACACACGACCAGGACGAGGCGCTGACGATGTCGGACCGGATCGCGGTGATGCATCGCGGCCGGATCGAGCAGCTCGATACGCCGGCCGCCATCTATGCCAGACCGGCGACGCCCTTCGCGCTCGGCTTCGTCGGCCTCTCGACGCGGCTTCCCGGCACCGTCACCGATTCCACCAACGGCATCGTCACCGTTGCGACGCCGGCCGGGCCGCTGCGCGGCCCGGGCAACTTCCTGCCCGGCAGCCCGGTCCTGCTCGGAGTCAGGCCCGAGCGGATCGCGCTCGACCATGGCGCCGCCAACCGGATCGAGGCGCCCCTCGCCGACGCCGCCTTCCAGGGGGCGCGGGTGCAGCTGCATTTCCAGGCTCCGCCCGACGGGCAGATCCTGGTCGAGACGCCGTCCCTGCCGGCTGCAGCGGGTCCCGGCACGTCGCTGAAGATGTCCTGGGCGATCGACGACACGCTGGTCTACCCAGCACCGAGCGCCGCGGCATGAGCGCCTCGCGACGCGTCGATCCCGTGCTGCTGCTGGCCCTGCCGGCAGTGCTTTATCTCGCCCTCGTCTACGGCGTGCCGCTGCTGATGCTGCTCGGCCGCAGCGTGCTCAGTGGCGGCGCGCCGTCGCTCGCCCCCTTCGTGGCCTTCCTGTCCGACCCCTTCAGCTGGACCGTGATCGGCAACACGCTGCGCATCGCGGTGCTGGTGACGCTGCTGTGCCTGCTGATCGGCTATCCGACGGCGCTCGCCCTGGCGCGGGCACGCGGCGCGGCTCAGGCGCTGATCCTGGTGGCGATCATCCTGCCGCTCTCGGTCGGCGTCGCGGTCAAGGCCTTCGCCTGGCAGATCGTGCTGCGGCGCGACGGCGTGGTCTCGCAACTGATGATGGGGCTGGGCCTGTGGAGCGAGCCGCAGCGCCTGCTCTTCACCGAGGCCGGCCTCGTGATCGGCGCGGCCAATGTCTTCGTGCCCTTCATGATCCTGCCGATCTATTCCGTCCTGAAGCTGGTCGATCCCCGGCTCGGCGAGGCGGCGGCGACGCTGGGCGCCTCGCCGCTCTACCGCTTCTTCAAGGTCGCCCTGCCCCTCTCGCTGCCCGGCATCGTCACCGGCGTCGCCTTCGTCTTCTCGATGGCGGCCTCGATGTATGTCATCCCCAACCTGCTGATCGGCGACCGTTTCCAGACGCTGGCGACGCTGACCGGGCGATCCTTCCTGTTCATGCGCAACGAGCAGCTGGGATCGACGACGGCGGTCGTCCTGCTCGTGCTGACGGTGGCCGTCGTGGTCGGCAGCGCCGCGCTCTCGAAGCGGCTGGGAGGCGCGTCGTGACGGCCATCGAGCGCATCGCCTCGGCCGTCGTCTGGGGTCTGGCCGCCTTCACGGTGGTCTTCCTGCTGACGCCGCTCGTCGTCACCGTGCTGGTGTCCTTCGGCTCTAGCGCCGTCTTCACCCTGCCGGCGCCGAGCTGGTCGCTGCGCTGGTACCAGGCGCTCGGCCGTTCGCGCGAGCTCTGGCCGGTGGTCGCCACCTCGGTCCAGCTCGCGGCGGCGTCGACTGCGATTGCGCTTCTGCTCGGAACGCTCTGCGCCATCGGCCTGCTGCGCGGCCAGTTCCGCGGCCGCGACGGCATCGTCACCTTCCTGGTCTCGCCGCTGATGCTGCCCGGCCTCGTCATCGGCATCGCGATGCTGGAGAGCTTCCGGGCGGCGGGCCTGCGCGACGTGTGGCTGAGCCTGATCCTGGCCCATGTCGTGATCACGCTGCCTTACGTGGTGCGCACCGTCTATGCGGCGCTCTCGCTGTTCGACTTCACGCTGATCGACGCCGCCCGCACGCTCGGCCTGTCCTATCCCAAGGCTGTTCTCAAGGTGCTGGTGCCCTCGCTCGCCCCGGCCTTCCTCACCTCGGGAATGTTCGCTTTCCTGGCGTCGATGGACAATTATCCGATCTCGATCTTCTTCACCGACGCCTGGACCAAGACATTGCCCATCCAGATGCTGCAATATGTCGAGGAGAGCCCCGATCCGACGATCGCGGCGATCTCCGCGCTCCTGATCCTGCTCGCCGCCGCCGTGCTCGTCATCGGCGACCGGCTGGTCGGCCTGCGCCGGATGGCCGATCTCTGATGGCTTCTCCGGTAAGCGACCGCGATTTCCGCGGCTATGGCGACGCCCCGCCCGCGATCCGCTGGCCGAACGACGCGCGGCTCGCCGTCTCCGTCGTCGTCAATGTCGAGGAGGGCGCGGAGCTCTCGATCGGCCAGGGCGACGAGCGCAACGAGAGCGTCTACGAGGTGGTCGAGGAGATCACCGGCGTGCGCGATCTCTGCATGGAATCGCATTTCGAATACGGCCCGCGCGCCGGCTGGCCGCGCATCCGCGCGCTGCTGAAGCAATATGGCGTGGCAGCGACGCTGAACGCCAATGGCCGCGCCGTCGCGCTCTCGCCCTGGCTGGTGCAGGAGGCGGTGGCCGACGGGCATGAGGTCGCAGCCCATGGCTGGCGCTGGGAGCGGCACGCCCATATGGACGAGGCCCAGGAGCGCGAGGCGATCGCGCGCGCGGTCGCGGCGATCACGGAGGCCGCCGGCACGCCCCCCGTGGGCTGGCATACGCGCTCGGCGACCTCGATCAACACCCGCCGGCTGCTCAAGGAGCATGGCGGCTTTCTCTATGATTCCAACGCCTACAATGACGACCTTCCCTTTCTGGTCGATGTCGAGGGCGAACCGCATCTGGTGCTGCCCTATGCCTTCGACACCAACGACATGCGCTTCCAGCGTGGCGGCGGCTTCGTCTTCGGCGACGATTTCGCGCGCTACTGCATCGACGCCTTCGACCGACTCTACGCAGAAGGCGGCACGGCGCCGCGGATGATGTCGGTCGGCCTGCACCTGCGCATCATCGGCCGGCCCGGGCGGATCGGCGGGCTCGAGCGCTTCCTGGCGCATGCGGCGTCGAAGCCCGGTGTCTGGTTCGCGCGCCGCGACGCGATCGCGCGGCACTGGCTGGCGGAGCTGGGGAAGAGTTGACGTCGTTTGCACGGCTTGAACGAGGAATGGCCGCATGACCCAGCGCGACCTCGAAGGCTATGCCGGCGCCTGGCCGGACTTCACCTGGCCCAATGGCCGGCGGCTCGCCGTCTCCGTGGTGATCAATTTCGAGGAGGGCGCGGAGCTTCAGGTCGGCGACGGCGATGCGCGCTCGGAAAGCATGGGCGAGGTGATCAGCGTCGTTCCCGCCGGCAAGCGCGACCAGGGCCAGGAGCAGATCTTCGGCTATGGCACGCGCGCGGGGCTCTGGCGCATGCTCGACGCGCTCGACGAGAGCGACATCCGCGCGACGATCTTCTTCTGCGGTCGCGCCGTCGAACGCTCGCCGGGGCTGGCGAAGGCGGTGGTGGCGCGCGGCCATGAGCCGGCGGTGCATGGCTGGCGCTGGCGGCCCCAGGCCGATTACGAGACGGCAGAGGCGGAGGCTGCGGACATCGACGCCTGCGTCGCCACCATCACCGCCGCGACGGGTGTCGCGCCGGTCGGCTTCTTCTGCCGCGGCGGGGAGAGCCCCTGGACGCGGGAGCTTCTGGCGCAGCGCGGCTTTCTCTACACCTCCAACGGCTTCGACGACGATTTGCCCTATTGGGACCGCGCACCGGGGCGCCCGCCCCTGCTCGTCGTGCCCTATGCGCTCGACAGCAACGACATGAAGTTCTTCCACCCGAACGGCTTCGTCCGTGCCCGCGAGATGGTGGAGTACGTCACCGACGCGCTCGACGTGCTCGAGGCCGAGGCCGCGCGGGGCCTGCCGCGGCTGCTCAATCTCGGCTTCCACCTGCGGATCGTCGGGCGCCCGGCGCGCTTCGCCGCCTTTCGCGACATCATGAACCTGCTGGCGGCCCGGCGCGACCGACTCTGGATCGCGACCCGCGCCGAGATCGCGCGCGCGTTCATCGCCGCCGTGCCGGAGAGTTCCTGATGCGCCTGCTGCTGATCAACCCCAACACCAATGCCGCCACGACCAACATGATGCGTGCCATCGCCCAGGCGGCAGCACCGGGCGGCACCGTGATCGACGCCATGAGCGCGCCCTATGGCGTGCCGCTGATCACGAATGAGGAGGCACTGGCCCAGTCGGCCAAGGCGGTGCAGGCGCTGACGGGGACGATCACCACCACCCCGCCGGACGGCGTCATCATCGCCGCCTTCGGTGATCCCGGCCTGGCGGCGCTGCGGCTTCGCCTCTCCTGCCCGGTCACAGGCATCGCCGAGGCCGGCATGGCCGAGGCGGGATCGGGCCGGCGGCCCTTCGCGGTGGTGACGACGACGCCCGATCTCGTCGCCTCGATCACCGGGCTCGCCCAGGCCTATGGCCATGAGAAGACGTTCCGGGGCGTAGCGCTGACAAAGGGCGACGTCCACGCGATCATGGCCGATCACGCCACGCTGGTGGAGGCGCTGGCCGAGGCCTGCAAGGAAGCGATCGAGACGCTGGGCGCGCAGGCGCTGGTGATCGGCGGCGGCCCGCTCGGCCAGGCGGCGCAATCCCTCTCGCTGCGCTTCCCCGTGCCGGTGATCGCGCCGATCCCCGCGGCGGTGCGGCTCGCGCAGAAGCGGGTTTCGCGGGGGCATTGAGCGTCGCTTCTGGAGACCGATGAACCTCCACCGTCATCTTGGACCAGCCGCGCAGCGGCGCAGGTCGGGATCCATCGGGGGGCTCCAACTGCGCCCGATGATGGATCCCGGTCGGCCTTCGGCCGCCCAGGATGACGGCCGCGATCGCTGAGCCCGGTATCCAGCAGGTGAGCCCGTCAGAAGCGCCCACTCGGGCGATAGAAGGGCTCGTCGCCCTGCCCGTCGAGATAGCCGTCGTAGAAGCGCCGGACATGCGGCAGCAGCGCCTGCGACAGGGCGATGCGGTCCCGCTCGGCCGGCGTCTTCGGCTTCGCCAGCGCCTCGGCGAGGCCGGCCAGAACAGCGTCGCGGTCGAGCCTGGTGAAGCGGCGCTCGCGATAGACGAATTCGCCGGCGATCATGACGCTGTGGACTGCCTTCGCCTTGGCACGCTGGACCAGCACCTCGACGAAGCCGAGGCCCTCGTCCTGATAGGGAAAGGTCACCGCCGGCCAGTCGAACATCACGAGGTCCGCCGCCATGCCCGGCTCCAGACGGCCGATGCGGCCGGCAAAAGGCGTCGTGCGCGCGCCGCCTTCGGTCGCCATGCGCAGCACCTGCGCCGGTGAGGGGTGGGGTGCGTCGATGCCCGGTTCGCGATGGGCGCGCAGGACGAGCCGCATCTCCTGCAGCATGTCGCGGTCGTCGTTGATGCCGGCCTCGTCGATGCCGATGGCGACGGGAATGCTGCGGGCGAGAAAGCGGTTGACCGGGGCGACGCCGCTCTTCAGCCGGAAATTCGAACTGCAGTTGTGGCAGATGCAGACGCCGCGATCGGCCGCGAGCTCGATATCGGCCTCGCTCATCCAGACGCCATGGCCGATGGTGAAATGCGGGCCGAGCAGGCCGAGCCGGTCGAGATGAGCGAGCGCCGAGCCGCCCGTGCGCTTGCGGGCATAGGCCTTCTGATACGGCGTCTCCAGCACATGCATGTGGACCGGCAGCCCGGTGCGGCGCTGCAGCTCGCCGGTGACCTCGAGGGCTTCCTCCGAGAGCCAGTGCAGGTTGGCGGGCGCGATCTGGATGCGGATGCGGTCACCGTTGCCATGGCGCGCCAGCAATTCGTCGAAAACCGCGACCTGGTCGGCGAGCGGGACGGTGAAGCGCTGGAAGAAGGCACTCGCCGCCGGACGCAACTCCTCCGGCAGGCGGGCGACGAAATCCTGGTCGGCCTCGTAGACGAGCCGGTTCTGGTCGCGCAGCGCCATCGAGTAGGAGGCGCGCATGCCGATATCGCGATAGGCGCTGATGACCTTCTCGGCGGCAGCAAGGATGTCGGCCGGCGTACCCGGCGCGCGGCTGTGGAGATGCTGAACGGTGGTGACGCCGCTCTCGATCATTTCGAAGGCGGAAAACAGCGTGTCGGCATAGAGATCGACATCGCGCAGCGCGATGCGGCTGGCGAACCAGAGCTCCAGCGGGTGGTCCGGCGAGCCGAGTTGCAGCGGCGTCAGGCCGACATGGTGATGCGCGTTGACGAAGCCCGGCGTGATCGCGAAGTCGCGCCCGCCGGTCACGGTCGCTTCGGGATAGGCCGCCTTCAGATCGGCGAGCGGCCCGGTCGCGAGGATCGCCCCCGCCTCGCAGGCGACGCCGGCATCCTGCAGCAGGACCGGCTCGCCTGCGGCGTCGAAGCCGGTGAGGAGCGTCCCGCCCCAGATGATCTGCACCGCCATTCCTATTCGTCCAGCAGCCGCAGCCGCGTCAGACGGCTGGGATTGCTCTCGGCCAGCAGGATGTCGCCGCCCGGCATGCCGTAGATTCCATGCGCGCCGTTGAGGAAGGGGCGGCAGCGGCCGAGGCGCTCGCCATGGGGGCCGATCTTCTGCAGGGTCGGCTGCGTGTCGGTGACGTAGGTGTTGCCGTCCTTGTCGCCCCAGATCGCGACGGGGTCGCGGAAATGGCTCCAGGTCGCGAGATGCTGGCCATTTCGGTTGAAGACCTGGACGCGGTTATGCGTCCGGTCGACGACGACGACGCGTCCATCGGCATGGGTCCAGAGCGCATGCGGCCATCCGAACTGGCCTTCGCCCGAGCCGTGCTCGCCCCAGCTCTGGAGATGGACGCCATAGGCCGAAAAGCGATGGATGCGGCTCGCGGCATAGCCATCGGCGACATAGATGTCGCCCCAGGCCGAGACATGCACGTCGGTCGGGTGGTTGAAGGGCGAAAGCGGCTCGCCGCGCTGGCCAAGGCCGCCCAGGCGCTCGCCGCTCGCCGAGCAGATGACGATCTCGTGCATGTCGCGATCGACGCAGAGGAGACGCCCCTGCGCATCGACCGTGAGCATGTGGGAATCGGCGATCAGGTCGCCGCCCCAGCCGCCGAGATAGTCTCCCTCGGGCGACAATTCGACCACGCGCGGATCGTCGGGTTGGGTCAAAGGATCGTGCCGCAGCATGACGAAGACATGCCCGCGGGCATCGACCGTCACATCGGTGACGAAGCCGGCATTCTCCGGCCAGGAGCCGAAGGGCCGCTCGATCAGGTAGCGCGTATCGCCGAGGGCGACGATGAGGTCGGGCTTGGGCAAGGCTTTTGTCTTTCCGTCCATCAGAGAGCAATCGTCATTCCGGGCCAGCGCAGCGCAGACCCGGAATCCATCATAGAACGCCGTACCCTACGATGGATTCCGGATCGGCGCCGTGGAGCCTGTCCTCGGGCCTGCCGAAGGCAGGACCCGGGGGCGGCTTGTCCGGAATGACGGCCGAGGGGGCTGAGCATGACGCGTGTCAGGCTGGCTGGAAAGGATGCGTCTTCGCCCAGTGCTTCGCAATGTCGAGCCGACCGGTCACCCAGACGCCCTCGTGCTTCTGGACATAGTCGAGGAAGCGCGCGAGGCCGGCCGCGCGGGCCGGATGGCCGATCAGGCGCATATGCAGGCCGACCGACATCATCTTGGGCTGGGTCGCCCCTTCCGCATAAAGCATGTCGAAGGCGTCCTTGTGCCAGTCGAAATAGTCGTTCGAGGTGGCGAAGAAGCCCGAGCCGAACTTGCCGTCATTGTTGACGAGCGAATATGGCACGACGAGATGCGGCTTGCCGTCGACCACCTTCCAGTAGGGCAGTTCGTCGTCATACGCGTCGGAATCATAGAGGAAACCACCCTCCTCCACGACGAGCCGGCGCGTGTTCACGCTCGGCCCATAGCGGCAGTACCACCCGAGCGGACGCTCGCCGACCGTGGCTTCGAGCGAGAGGATGGCCTTGCGGATATGCTCGCGCTCCTCGGCCTCCGTCAGATCGTAATGCTTGATCCAGCGCCAGCCATGGCAGCAAACGTCGAAACCGGACGCCCGGATCGCGGCCGCCGCCTCCGGATTGCGCTCGATGGCGAGCGCGCAGCCGAACACCGTCATGGGCAGGCCGCGCTCCTGGAACAGCCGCATCAACCGCCAGAAGCCGACACGGCTGCCATAGGCGAACATGCCCTCGCCGGCGAGGTCACGGCCCTTGACCCCGGTCGGCAGGCCGTTGGCCTCGGTCAGGCCGAGTTCGGTGTAGCCCTCGCCGTCCTGGATGGAGGGCTCGGAACCTTCCTCGTAGTTCATCACGAAGTTGATCGCGATGCGGGCGCCACCCGGCCATTGCGGATTGGGCGGGTTGGCGCCGTAGCCGATCAGGTCGCGGTCGTAGGTCATGTCAGTCTCCATCCCGCAGGCATGCTGCCGAACACGTCATTCTCGGGCGGAGCGAAGCGCAGACCCGAGAATCTCCGGCACGAGATGCTCGGGTCGAGCCCGAGCATGACGCGCCATATCGCCGTGCGAAGCTTCACCCGCTCATCCGCCGCGTCAGGCCGGTCAGGCGGTCCATCACGATCATCAGGATCAGCGTCGCCAGGATCAGCACGCCGGCGATGGCGGCGATGCGGACGTCGAGCGTCGTCTCCATCATCCCCCACATCCGGATCGGCAGCATGGCCGTGCGCGCGGTCGAGAGGAAGAGCGAGACCGGGACATTGTCCATCGAGGAGATGAAGGCGAGGAAGCAGCCTGCCGCGATCCCTGGCGCGATCAGCGGCAGGGTGATGCGGCGGAAGCCGTAGAGGCGGCTGGCACCGAGATTGGCGGAGGCCTCGAGCAGGGCCGGATCGAGCTGCGACAGGCTCGCCAGCGTGGTGCGGAAGACGAAGGGCGCGATCACGACGAGATGGCCCGCGATCAGCAGGTTGAGCGAGGGCCTGATGCCGAGCACCGAGAAGAACATCAGCGCGGCCAAGCCGTAGGACAGCGTCGGCAGCACCAGCGGCGACAGGAAGCTCGCCTCCAGCACGCGCGCCGAGGGCCGCGCGACCCGTGAGATCGCCAGCGCCGCGAAGACGGCGAGCACGCAGCCGATCGCGGTGGCGAGACCGGCGACCCAGAGGCTGTTCAGCGCGGCGGTGTGAATCTGGGCCGAGCGGGCGGTGTCGAACAATTCGCCGTACCAGCGCAGCGACAGGCCGGGCGGCGGGAATTTCAGCGTCTGCGAGGTGGTAAAAGAGGTCGCGATTACGACCAGCACCGGCCCGACCAGGATGAGGATGCCGAGTCCCGCGAGCAGGCCGATGATCCAGGAATAGCCGATGTCACCGAGCGTGGACCGCTGCATGGCCTGTTCCTCAGCTCGTCCTGGCGAAGCGGCCGAGCCAGCCGAGCGCCATGATGCCCGCCAGCACGGTGAAGAGCAGCGTCAGCGAGGCGACTGCCGCGAAGGGCCAGTTATAGACCACCATCGACTGCTGCCAGATCAGCGAGGGCAGATAGACCAGCCGCGCCCCGCCGATCACCGATTGCGAGATGAAGGCGGTCGTCGCCGAGGCGAAGACCAGCGTCGCGCCGGCGATCCAGCCCGGCAGCGTCAGCGGCAGGATCACCCGGAAGAAGGTTCGCCATTTCGAGGCGCCGAGCGCGCGTGAGGCATCGACCAGGTTCTGGTCCATCTGGTTCATGATGGTCAGGAGTGGCAACAACATCAGCGGCATCTCGATCTGCGTCAGCGCGATGACGAGGCCGAGCTCGGTCTGGAGCAGATTGAGCGGGGTCGAGGTCAGCCCGAGCCCGATCAGCGTCTGGTTGAGCACGCCCTCGCGCGCCAGGATCACGATCCAGGCGAAGGTGCGGATCACGACCGAGGTCAGCAGCGGCATCAGGATGATGAAGATCAGCAGCCGCTGCACGCGCGGACTCGACGCCCGGAAGACCAGCGCGAGCGGATAGGCCAGCAGCGTCGTCGCCAGCACGGCGAAGACGCCGAGCTTGAGCGTGTCGAAGATCACCTTCCGGTAGAAGGCATCGCCATAGAACTTCGTCCAGGAATCGAACCCCAGCCGCGTCTGCTCGGCATCGGCATAGAAGCTGATGCCGAGCAGGATCGCAAAGGGGGCGGCGAAGAAGGCGAGATAGGTCAGGCCGAGCGGCGCCGCGAGGCGCCAGTCGACCCTGGCTCCCGGAACGCCACCGCTCCCGGCGGCCGCTGCAGCCATGCCCGCCATCGTGGGATCCTACTTGGTGATTTCCTTGTTGAATCGCTCGATCCAGGCGGCGCGCTGCGGGTTGATCACCGTCCAGTCATGCGTGACCATCGTCGCCAGTTCATCGAGCGACTTGATGTCGAGCGTCTCGACCAGCTTCACGTCCTTGTTGATCGGGACCATGTTGTAGGGCTGCTTCTGCAGCTCGGCCTGAACATCCGACGAGATCGCGGTGTCGATGTACTTGTAGGCGTTGGCGACGTTGTCGGCGCCCTTCACGATGTGCAGCGTGGTCTGGAAGGTGATCGCGCCGGTCTCGGGCTTGATGAACTCGATATCGACGCCACGACCCTTCAGCGTCGCGACCGTGTTGGTGTTGGTGTACATGATGTCGATCTGGCCCTGCTGGAACAGGCCGGGCATGGCGGCGGGCGCGGCGACCGCGGCCGCCTTCGACACCGCCTTCTTCAGCTCGGCGAAGACCGGCTCGACATTGGTGGCGGAGCCGCCGAAGACCTTCGCCATCTCGATGATCGAGACCGTGCCGAAGGTGGTCTGGAAGCCGGTCAGGCCCAGCCGCTCGACATAAGGCGACTTGAACAGGTCGGCCCAGCCCTTGGGAGGCGTGGCGAACTTCTTCGGGTTGTAGGCGATGCCGACGACCTGGGCGTTGCAGGTCACGCCATGCGACTTGATCAGGCCCGTCGGGATCTTCGCGGCGTTGGCCAGCTTGGCGGGATCGATCGGCTCGAACAGGCCGGCGGCCTGCGCCGCCGCGGCCGGGCCGGGATCGAGCACGAAGCAGTCGAAGGGCGGCACGCCGCGCGCCGCGCGCACCTTGGCGACCTGATCGACGGCGAACAGCGCGTCGAAGGCGACGTCGACGCCGGCGTTCTTCTTGAGCGCCGGAGCGACGACGCCGCGATAGGCTTCTTCCCAGGTGCCGGGATAGATCGCGGCGGTGAGGCTGCCGGAGGCGCTGGCGCGCAGCGGCAGGAGCGACGCCAGGCCGAGCGCGCCCGCGCCGGCCAGGAGATCTCGACGGTTCATCTGTGTCATCGGCAGGGGCTCCGGTTCAGGGTTGGGCGGCAAAGAGGACGGGGCGGGCATGGTCGGCGAGGCCGCAGAAGGTCGTGCCCGAGCGGCCCGAGGCCATGCCGGGACGGCGCGGCATCGCGATCTTCAGCGAGGCGCCGTCGGCACTGGTGACGTCGTGGATCAGCTCACCGCCGATCGGCAGGCTGAGCTTGAGCTCGACCGGGAAGCGGCCCTCCCCGGCCTCGTCGGCGAGCCGCATCTGCTCGGGGCGGACCGAGACGAGAACCGGCTGGCCGGGTGCGAAGCGGGCGGCGGACGGCACCGTCCAGGCGGCACCGTTGCCGAGCGTCACCGCGTAGCCGCCCTCGACAGGCGCCGCGATCTGCCCGCTGAGGAGGTTGCTGGAGCCGATGAAGCTGTTGACGAACAGCGTGGCGGGCTCGTCATAGACCTGAACCGGCGTGCCGAGCTGCTCGATCTTCCCCTGGCTCATCACGGCGATGCGGTCGGCGATCGCCATCGCTTCGTCCTGGTCGTGCGTGACCATGATCGCGGTCAGGGCGAATTGGCGCTGCAGCCGCTTGATCTCGATCTGCATGTCGAGCCGCAGGTTCTTGTCGAGGGCCGCGAAGGGCTCGTCGAGCAGCAGGATGCGCGGCCGCATGGCGAGTGCCCGCGCCAGCGCAACGCGCTGCTGCTGCCCGCCGGAGAGCTGCTTGGGCTTGCGGTCGGCGAAGCCCGCCATCTGGACGGTGGCGAGCATCTCCTCGACGCGCTGGGCCTGCACGCTGCGGCTCTCGCCGCGGGCGGCCAGCCCATAGGCGATGTTCTCGGCCACCGTCAT
This sequence comes from Allobosea massiliensis, assembly GCF_042655245.1. Classification (NCBI taxonomy): domain Bacteria; kingdom Pseudomonadati; phylum Pseudomonadota; class Alphaproteobacteria; order Hyphomicrobiales; family Alloboseaceae; genus Allobosea; species Allobosea massiliensis. The sequence continues at coordinate 45,008 of NZ_JBHSLU010000092.1, forward strand.
GTGCGGGAACAGCGCGTAGTTCTGGAAGACGATGCCGATCTCGCGGCGGTTGGGCGGCAGGGTGTCGATCGGGCGGCCATCGATCAGGACCTTGCCGTTGCCCTGCTGGATGAAGCCGGCGACGATCCGCAACAGGGTGGTCTTGCCGCAGCCGGAGGGGCCGAGCAGCGCGACGAGTTCGCCGCCCTTGACCTCGAGCGTGACGTTGTCGACCGCCAGCCCGCCGCCATAGCTGTGCGTGATGCCGTCCAGCGTGAGCGGCTGGGCGGAGATCGAAGCGTCGGAGGCAGGCGCAGCCATTGTGATGACGACATTCCTCGGCCGGTGGGGCGCCACAAGCCAGCAACAGCCGTGCCAACCGCAGCCGGCCTCGTTCCGGCGAACGCGGCCGTCCGACGCCCCCCGATTCGTGCAGCGGGCGGACGCGGGCCGGCCTTCTGCGGCGGCGGCGCATGCTTGCGCGCCATCTGCCTGTTTGCGCGGCAGTCGCGGCCGGCGCCCGCCGCGCGCCGGTGCGGATGGGCAGCGCGACATGGCGGGCATGCCCGCGGTGAATGGCCCAGCCGCTCCCCGGCGGACCGAGGTCATTGCCTGTGCCCGGCGGCTCCAGCACTGTCTCGCCCGAGCCGGCGGTCCCGCCGGATACGAACCTCGTAGCGCCTACCAGGATGGCTCCATGTCGTTGACCCCCGCGCCAGAGACGGAGCAGCCGGTGCTTGCGATCTCTCCGGAGCGACTGGCGGCCGCCGTCGCGGCGCAGCGCGGCCTCGCCGAGCGCCTCTTTGCGAGACTGGCCGAGGGCAGCCCCGGAAACCCCGGCATCATGCGCGACACCTATGGCGCGGGCGAGGATTTCGGCCATCGCGTCTTCGCGGAGGCCGCCGCAGCGGCGGGGCTCGCGGTGACCACCGACGCCGCGCTCAACACCTATGCGACCTGGCGCGGCAGCGATCCGTCAGCCCCGGCGATCCTGATGGGATCGCATCTCGACAGCGTGCCCCACGGCGGCAATTTCGACGGCGCCGCCGGCGTGGTGGCGGGTCTCGTCACGCTGGCTGCGCTCCGGACTCTGGGCGTGGCTCCGCGACGCGACCTGACGGTGATGGGTGTCCGCGCGGAGGAGAGCGTCTGGTTCCAGGTGTCCTATATCGGCAGCCGCGGCGCGCTCGGAACGCTGCCCGAGGGCGCGCTGGAGGCCAAGCGCATCGATACCGGCCGCCCCCTCGCCGACCATATCCGGGACTGCGGCGGCGACCCCGAGGCGATGCGGCGCCGCGAGCGCAGCCTCGATCCCGGCCGGATCCGGGCCTTTCTGGAAGTCCATATCGAGCAGGCACCGAGCCTGGTCGAGGCCGGATTCCCGATCGCGATCTGCACCGGCATCCCCGGCAATTTCCGCCATCCGAATGCGCGCATTCTCGGCCGCTACGATCATGTCGGCACGCCCCGGCGCTTCCGCCGCGACGCGGCCATGGCCGGCATGGCGCTGGCGGCGGAACTCGATGCGATCTGGGCCGAGCACGAGGCGCGCGGTGAGGGAATGGCCGTGACCTTCGGGCGCTTCCACACCGATGCCGACAAGCACGGCATGACCACCGTTCCGGGCGAATTCCGCTTCAGCCTCGACGTGCGCGCCTATGACGAGGCGGTGCTCGCCCGCGTGGAGGCGCGGATGCATGAGGCGATCGCGCGGATCGAGGCCGAGCGCAGCGTCGTGTTCGACCTGGGAACGCGCGCCTCGGCTGCGGTCGGGCCGGTCGATCCCGGTATCCGGACGGCGCTGACGGATGCGGCGGAGCGGCTCGGCATTCCCGCCATGCCGCTGGGCAGCCCGGCCTCGCATGATTCCGCCGCGTTTGCCACTGCGGGCGTGCCCGTGGCGATGTTGTTCGTGCGCAACGAGCACGGCAGCCACAACCCGCTGGAGGCGATGGCGATCGACGATTTCATGGCCGCGGCTACCGTGCTCGCGCAATGGGTCGCCGACAACGCCGGCTGAGCGGCCGCGCCGGGCCGGCCGTCAGGCCAGCATGCGCGTGTCGCCGCAGACCGAGATCTCCTGCCCCGAGATCGTCTTCGCGAAGGGCGAGGCGAGGAAGACGATCTGCTTCGCGATGTCGGCGGGATCGACAAATTGCTTGATCGAGACGCCGGCGAAGAGGCGCTGCGTCATCTCCTCATGCGAGACGTTGAAGCTGCGCGCCTTGTTGGCGATGACGCTCTGGATGCGCGGCCCCTCGACGAGGCCGGGGCAGATCGCATTGGCGCGGATGCCGAATTCGCCCAATTCGGCGGAGAGCGCCTTGGTGAAGCCTATCACGCCCCATTTCGCCGCCGCATAGGGCGAGCGCAGCGGGAAGCCGTGCTTGCCGGCCTGGCTGGAGAGATTGACGATCGAGGCGTTCTTCGACTGCTTGAGATGCGGGACCGCGAGCCGCGTGCAGTTGAACTGCCCGGTCAGATCGATCGCGACGCACGAATCCCAGTCTTCCGGCGCGATCTCGTCGACGCGTCCCGTCGGGCCCGCGATGCCGGCATTGTTGACCAGGCAGTCGAGCCCGCCCAGCGCCGCCAGCGCCTCCTCCATCAACCGCGCGACGGCGGCCCGGTCCGAGACGTCGCAGACCGACTGCGTCATCGCCGGGTCGCTCTTTGCCATGTCGGCGAGCGCGGCATGGTCGACGTCGCAGATATGGACCTTCGCGCCCTCGGCCGCGAAGGCACGCGCCGTGGCGCGGCCGATGCCGTTGGCGCCGGCCGTCACCAGCACGCGCAGCCCCTCGATCTGCAGATCCATTCCGTGTCTCCCCGTCAGGCCCGAAGCTGGCCCGTTTCCTCGATATGGGCGGCGGCGGCCGCGATGTCGTCTTCCAGCGCCGCGCGGGCGGCCGGCGCGTCCCGGCGGCGCACGGCCTCCAGCAGTCGGGCATGGGCCTGCATCGCGCTGCCGCCCTCGAGCCTCCGCGGCTCGTGGCGCATGTCGAGATTGAGGATCGGCCCGGCCTTGAGCCAGAGCCGCTCGATCATCTCGATCAGGCTCGGCATCGCGGCCGCCTCATAGAGCGCGAAATGCAGGTCGCGATTGGCGGCGACGGCCGCGGCGCTGTCGGGCGGATCGGCGCTCGCCGCCTGGCGGAAAGCCGCATCGAAGGCTGCGATCCGGTCTATGTCGGCGGGCCTCGCCTGCCGCGCCGCCTCCTCAGCCGCAAAGCCCTCGACGACGAGGCGCAGCCGCGTCAGTTCGCGAAACTGCGCCAGCGAGAGCACGGGCACGCGCACCGCCCGCCCGGGCAACACTTCGAGCGCGCCATCGGCCGCGAGCCGGCTGACCGCCTCGCGCACCGGCATCATCGAGACGCCGAGCGCTTCGGCGACGCGGCGCAGCGAGAGTTTCTCGCCGGGCGCCAGACGGCCCGCAACCAGCAGCGCACGCAATTCGCCCGTGACGCGCTCGCCGAGCGTCTCACGCGCCAAGGCGCCGATGGCATCGAGCGCGGATGAGTCTGCGTCGCCCGGGGAAGCCGGGCGCTCGGTGGCGCTTCGCAAGGGCTGGACAGCGGCGGTCATGTCTGCCAACCTAACTGTGATCACAGATCACGACAAGCGGCGTCAGACCGCTGATCAACATCCGCCGACGCCCCAACGGTGCGGCATCCGTTCTGGGAGGAACGCTCATGTCAGACCTGTCGAAGACGAACCGACTCTCGCGCCGGCAGGCGCTCGCCGGCCTCGGTGCCGGCACCGCCGCCGGCCTGATCGCCAGCCCCTCGATCATCCTGGCGCAGACGCCTGACGCGATCCGTTTCGGCCATCTGACGCCACGGACGGGCTTTCTCGGCCCGCTCGGCGAGTATGGCGTCATGGCGGTCGATCTCGCGGTCGAGGAGATCAATGCGGCCGGCGGCGTCAACGGCCGCAAGCTCGAGGCGCTGAAGGAGGATTCGGTCAATCCGCAGACGGCCTCGACCAAGGCCGAGCGCATGATCGAGCGCGACAAGGTCACCTGCATCCTCGGCGAAATCTCCTCGGCCTCCTGCCTGACGATCTCGCAGGTCGCGGCGCGCAACAAGACGCTCTTCGTCAACACCGGCGGCAATTCGGACGCACTGCGCGGCGAGAGCTGCAACCGCTACATGTTCCATGTCGAGCACCAGAACTCGATGTATGTGAAGAGCTGCGGCCGCTCGCTGATGGCGCAGGGGCTGGTGAAGGGCAAGAAGTGGTTCTCGCTCACCGCCGACTACGCCTTCGGCCATGACCTGCTCAAGGTCGCCAAGCGCTTCATGGAGGCCAATGGCGGCCAGTTCGCCGCCGACAAGCTGGTGCCGACGGACGCGACCGACTTCTCGGCGCTGCTGCTGGAAATCCGCGCCGCCAAGCCCGACCTCGTGATCTCGAACCTCGCCGGCAACCAGATCACCAACTTCCTCAAGCAATATGCCGAGTTCGGACTGACCTTCCCGGTCGCCGGCTTCGGCTTCGACACGGCGCTGGCCTGGGCCGCGGGCAAGGACAATTTCGCCGGCATCTGGCCCTGCGTCTGGCACCATCTGATCGACACCCCCGGCACAAAGGCCTTTGTCGCCGCCTTCACCAAGAAGTACGGCAAGCCGCCCGAGAACCAGGCCTGGGGCGACTACATGGCCGTGAAGATCATGGCGCAGTCGATGAACGAGCTGAAATCGACGGAGACGGCCAAGATCCTGGAGCATTGGGAAAAGGGCGCCAAGTTCGACGTGCTCAAGGGCCGGCCCGGCTATTTCCGCGCCTCGGACCACCAGCTCATCAGCGAGATGTACACGATCACCGCGCTGCCGCCGGCCCAGGTCAAGAACCCATGGGACCTCTTCACCTCCTCACCCGCCGTGCCCGGCCCGAACGAGGACATGGAGGTCATCGCCACCAGCGGCGACGAGGCCGTCTGCAAGATGAGCTGAGGGTCCATCCGTCATTCTCGGGCGGCGCGCAGCGCCGACCCGGGAATCTCATGACGAGAGAAGCTCCGGGTCTCCGAGATGGTCGGGTCAAGCCCGACCATGACGCGCCACGCTGAAGGCCTCTTCCTGCAGCGCGCATTCCGATAAAGGCCAATCCTTGCTCACCCTCTTCATCCAGCAGGTGCTGAACGGGCTGCTCGACGGGGTCTATTACCTCCTGATCGCGCTCGGCCTGTCGCTGATCTTCTCGCTGGGCGGCATCGTGAACCTGGCGCATGGCGCCTTCTACGCGATCGGCGCCTATCTCACGATCGTGCTGGCCCCGCATATCGGCTTCGGCGGCGCGATGGTGGCCTCGCCCGTGCTGGTCGCGCTGATCGGCATCGTCGTCGAGCGCGGGCTCTTTCAGCGATTTTACAGATCCGATCCAATTCTCTCGCTGCTGCTCACTTTCGGGCTCGCCATGGTGGCGGAGCAGTCGCTGCGGATGATCTTCGGAGCGCCGCCGCTCTCCTTCTCGATCCCGCGTGAGCTGCGCGGCCAGATCTTCATCGGCGACTTCATCTATTCGCGCTACCGGGCGATGCTGCTCCTGATCGCGGCCGGCTGTGTGCTGGGCCTGTGGTTCCTGCTGCAGCGCACTGCCTTCGGCCGCGTCGTGCGCGCCGGCGTGCAGAACCCCGACATGGTCGGCGCGCTCGGGATCTCCTTGCAGCCCTACATGGTCGCGGTCGCCGGCATCGGCATCGGGCTCGCGGGCCTGGCCGGCGTGCTGCTGGCGCCGATCTATTCGATCCATCCCGCCATGGGGCAGGAGATCATCACGCCGGCCTTCGTCGTCGTCGTCATCGGAGGCCTGGGCTCCTTCTGGGGCGTGGTGGTGGCCGCGCTGATGGTCGGGCTGGTGAAGGGCATCACCATCGGGCTTGGCTACACGCAGTGGTCGACGGCCGTGATCTACCTGATGATGCTGCTCGTCCTGCTGTTCCGGCCCCGCGGCCTGTTCGGCGAACGCATCCAGCGTTTCGAGTGAGGCCGCGATGACTCCCCTTCAGCGCGATCACGCGCCTCTCCTCATCGCAGCGACCGGCCTCGTCGCCCTGCCCTTCCTGATGGATGTCATCGGGCTCGGCACGACCTCGGCGACCGAGATCGTCGTCTTCGCCATCGCCTGCATGGCGCTGAACATCCTCGTCGGCACCACGGGTCTGGTCTCCTTCGGCCATGGCGCCTGGTTCGGGCTCGCCGCCTATGCCGCAGGGCTGATCCAGCGCAACTGGCTGCCGGGCCAATTCGCCCTGCCGATCCTGCTGGCCGTGCTCTTCGTCGGGCTGATCGCGTTTGCTTTCGGGGCGCTGATTCTGCGGCGCAAGGGCGTCTATTTCTCGCTGCTGACGCTGGCACTCGCCGCGATGACCTACTCCGTCGCCTTCCGCTGGACGGCGGTGACGGGCGGCGAGGACGGGCTCGGCGGCATCACGCGGCCGCTCTTCCTCGGCATCGATTTCGAGGAGGCGTCGCGCTTCTATGTCCTCGTCGCGCTGATCGGCTTGGCCGTCGTCTATGGTCTCTGGCGCTTTCATCGCTCGCCTGTCGGCACCGTGCTGGTGGCGATCCGCGAGAACGAGCAGCGGGCGCGTTTCCTCGGCTACGCCACCGACCGCTACAAGCTGATCGCCTTCACGCTCTCGGCGGCGCTGACGGGACTCGCCGGCTCGCTGCTGCTGTTCAACAACCGGATGACCTCGGCCGAGCCGATTTCGGTCGCGTTCTCCGGCGAATTGCTGGCGATGGTCGTGATCGGCGGCATGCGCTCGTTTCTCGGGCCGGCGCTGGGTGCGCTGTTCTTCGTGATCTTCCGCGACTATCTCTCCAGCCTCACGCCGAACTGGCTGTTCTGGTTCGGCCTGCTCTTCGTCGGCTTCATCGTGTTCTCGCCGACCGGCATCGTCGGCTTCGGCGAGCGGCTCCTGCGACCCTTCCGCAAGTCGGTCGTGGGCGATGCTGCGATGGCGGAGCGCAAGGCCGGCACCGTGACGCTGCCCGCCTTCATGAGGCCGGCCGACCCGACCGATGGCACGATCCTGACGGCGCGCGGTCTCGCGAAGAGCTTCGGGGGGATCAAGGCGGTCGAGGGCGTGGACATCACCATGGCCGACCGCAAGCTGCATGCGCTGATCGGCCCCAATGGCGCGGGCAAGACCACGGCCTTCAACCTGATCTCGGGGCTGTTTCCGCCCGATCGCGGCGAGGTCAGGCTGCGCGAGCGCGCGATCGGCGGGATGTCGCCCGAGGCAATCACGCAAGCCGGGATCGGCCGCGCCTTCCAGATCACCAACCTCTTCCCGACCCTGTCGGTCGAGGAGAATGTGCGGCTCGCCGTCCAGGCCCGTGCCGAGGCGCGCTTCGGCTTCTGGTGGCCGGCCGGCGCGCTCGCCGAGGTCAACGCGCAGACCGCGACCGTGATCGATACGATGGGCCTGCGCGGCATCGAGACGGCGGAGGCCGGATCGCTGAGCTATGGCGGCCAGCGCCTGCTCGACATGAGCCTCGCACTCGCGACGAAGCCGCGCGTGCTGCTGCTCGACGAGCCCTTGGCGGGTCTGGCGGCCGCCGAGCGCGAGCGTGTCGGCAACCTGATCAAGTCGATTTCGACCGACCTGCCGGTGCTGCTGGTCGAGCACGATATCGACCGCGTTTTTGCCATCGCCGACCATGTCACCGTGATGAACGAGGGCTCGGTTCTGGTCGACGGCACGGTCGAGGATGCGCGCTCCTCGCCGCGGGTGCAGGAGGTCTATATCGGCTCGGGCGCGCATGCGCTGGCCGAGAAACCGCGCCAGAGCGCCGCGCGCAGCCCCGTCCTGCTCGGCCTCGACAAGGTCGATACCTTCTACGGCAAGAGCCACATCCTGCGGCAGGTCTCGCTCGACGTGCATGAGAACGAGATCGTCGCGCTGCTCGGCCGCAACGGCGCCGGCAAGTCGACCCTACTGAAGACCATCACCGGCATCGCCCCGCCGGCGAGCGGCACGATCACGCTCGCGGGCCGGGACATCGCCGGGCAGCCGCCCGCCGCGATCGCGCGCGCCGGCATCGCCTATGTGCCGCAGGGCCGCGGGCTTTTCGCGGGCATGAGCGTCAAGGACAATATGGAACTCGGGCGGCTCAAGCGCGTCACCGGCAACGGCACGCATTGGGACGACGAGAAGATCTTCGCCTTCTTCCCGCGCATCAAGCAGCGCTGGCATTCGCCCGCCGATTATCTCTCGGGCGGGGAGCAGCAGATGGTGGCGGTGGCGCGCGCGCTCTCGGGCGACACCCGCGTGCTGCTGCTCGACGAGCCCTTCGAGGGGCTGGCGCCGGCCGTCGTCGAGGAGCTGTTCGAGGCCTTCGACAAGCTCCGCCAGGAGATCGGGATCGTCATCGTCGACCACCATCTCGACCTCGCGCTCGCCCTCTCCGACCGGGCCGTGGTGCTGGAGCGCGGCAGCGTGGTCCATACCGGCCCGTCGCGGGCGCTGAGCCAGGATCTCGCGCTCCGGCGGCAGGTGTTGTGGCTGTGATGGATCGCCGGCCTTTCGGCGGGAGCGCCGCACCCTCCGCGTCATGGTCGGGCTTGTCCCGACCATCCACATCTTCCGCCATCGAGCGCTACGCCGAAGACGTGGATGCTCGCCACAAGGGCGAGCATGACGGATCACTTGACCGACCTTGCATCGTCCAACGGAACGCCGCGTCATGACCCACATCGCCATCGTCGGTTCAGGCCTGATCGGCCGCGCCTGGGCCACCGTCTTCGCCAGCCATGGCTGTTCGGTCGCGCTGCATGACGTCGCGCCCGGCGCCGCGGAGGCCGCTCGAGCGCATATCGGCACCAATCTCGATGAGCTTGCCGGCCATGGGCTGGTCGAGGACCCGAAGGGATCGCTGGCCCGCATCCGCGTTGCCGGCGACCTCGCCGATGTCCTGACGGGTGCCGACCTCGTGCAGGAAAACGGGCCTGAAACCGTCGCGGCGAAGCAGCAGCTCTTCGCCGAGATGGATGCGATCTGTCCGCCCTCGACCATCCTGGCCTCCTCGACCTCCTTTATCATGGCCTCGGTGTTCAGCGAGGCTCTCGCAGGCCGGGCGCGCTGCCTCGTCGCGCATCCGGTCAACCCGCCCCATCTCGTGCCCATCGTCGAGCTGGCGCCGGCGCCCTGGACCGACCCGGCGGTGGTCGAGCGGGCGCGGGCGATCTACGAGCAGGCCGGCCAGGTGCCGATCGTGCTGCGCAAGGAAAAGCCCGGCTTCGTGCTGAATCGTCTGCAGGCCGTGCTGCTGGCCGAGGCCTTCCGGATCGTCGGCGAGGGGGTCGCCAGCGCCGAGGATGTCGACAAGACGATCCGCGACGGCCTCGGTCTGCGCTGGTCCTTCATGGGGCCGTTCGAGACGATCGAACTCAACGCGCCCGGCGGTATCCCCGATTACTGCGCGCGCTATTCGGCCTCGCTCGATCGCATGGTGAAGTCCTCCGAAGGGCTGGGCAATCCGTTCGACGCGACGACGGTCGAGACCGTGATGAGCGAATGGCGCGGCGCGCAGTCGCCAGAGCGGGTGAAGCGCCTCAGCGACTGGCGCGACACGCGGCTGGCGGCGCTGCAGGCGCACAAGCGCGCCTCGCAAAGCAAGCCGGAATGAATAGCCTCAGCCGTCATTGCGAGCGCAGCGAAGCAATCCAGGGGCGGCCGCGCTCGACGTCCTCCTGGTTTGCTTCGCTCCGCTCGCAATGACGATCAGCCGACAGACAATACGAACAGCCAAAAGGATGCCCCCGCCATGGCGAAGAACCGCAAAGTCATCATCACCTGCGCGGTCACCGGCGCGATCCATACGCCTTCGATGTCGCCGCATCTGCCGGTGACGCCGGACGAGATCATCGAGGCCGCCGTCGGGGCGGCGGAGGCGGGTGCGGCGCTGGTGCATGTCCATGCCCGGAACCCGGTCACCGGTCAGCCGGACCAGTCGCCGGAAGCCTTCGAGCCCTTCCTGAAGGTGATCAAGCAGCGCTCGGACTGCGTCATCAACATCACCACCGGTGGCGCGCCGACGATGGGCGTCGAGGAGCGGCTGGGCCCCTGCGCGCATTTCAAGCCCGAGGTCGCCTCGCTCAACATGGGCTCGATGAATTTCGGGCTCTACCCGATGCTGGCCCGGTTCAAGGACTTCAAGCACGATTGGGAGCGGCCCTATCTCGAAGGCTCGAAGGACCGGATCTTCAAGAACACCTTCCAGGACATCGAGAACATCCTCACCACCTGCGCCGAGAACAACACGCGCTTCGAGATCGAGTGCTACGACATCGGCCATCTCTACACGCTGGCCCATTTCGTCGATCGCGGGCTGGTGAAGCCGCCCTTCTTCGTGCAGTCCGTCTTCGGCATCCTCGGAGGGATCGGGCCGCACCCTGAGGACGTCGTCCACATGAAGCGCACGGCCGACCGGCTGTTCGGCGACCAGTATCACTGGTCCGTCCTGGGCGCCGGCCGTCACCAGCTTCCCATCGCCGCGATGTCGGTCGCGATGGGCGCGAATCTGCGCGTCGGGCTGGAGGATTCCCTGTGGCTCGGGCCGGGGCAGCTCGCGAAGTCGAACGCCGACCAGGTGAAAGCCGCCCGGATGATCATCGAGGGGCTCGGCCTCGACGTGGCGACACCCGCCGACGCCCGCGAGATGCTGCAGCTCAAGGGTGCCGACAAGGTCAATTTCTAGTCAAGTGGCCGGCGGCGGGTCGCGGGCGCCCCGCCCCGCTCATTTCCCCCAGCGCAGGGCGAGCGGATCGAGCTCGCGCGCCAGTTCGATCAGCCCCTCGCGGGTCTTGGGGTGCAGCGGCGTCAGCGGGTGGCGCACGGCTTCCGACCGGATCACGCCGCCCTCCTTCATCACCGCCTTGGCCGAGCGCAGGCCGCATTGGCGGTTCTCGTAATTGATGATCGGCAGCACCTTCGCATAGAGCGCGGCGGCCTGTTTGCGGTCGCCGGCCGCGTGGGCGGCGAGGATCGGCTTGATAAGATCCGGGATCATGGCGGAGGTCATCGTGCCGGTCGCGCCGGCGTCCAGATCGGCCATCAGCGTGATCGCCTCCTCGCCGTCGAAGGGTCCCACCACCGCATCGCCGCCGGCCTCGATCAGCGCGCGCAGCTTGTTGGCGGTGCCCGGAACCTCGATCTTGAAGTAGCGGACGAGCGGCACCTCCTTCGCCAGCCGGATCATGAAGGGCACGGTGAGCGTGACGCCCGACAGGGGAGCGTCCTGCAGGATGATCGGGATCCCGCAGGCGTCGGCAACCTGCTTGAAATGCTCGACCATGCCCTGCTCGTCGGCCTTGAGGAGGGCGCCGTGATAGGGCGGCATCATCATCAGCATCTTGGCACCGGCATCGGCGGCGGCCTTCGCGCGCTGGGCGGCGATGCGGGTCGAGAAATGCGAGGTGGTGACGATCACCGGCACGCGGCCGGCGACCTGCTCCAGCGAGAGATGCATCACCTGCTCGCGCTCGGCGTCGGTGAGCAGGAACTGCTCCGAGAAGTTCGCGAGGATGCAGATGCCGTCGACGCCCTGGTCGACCATCAGGTCCATCACGCGGCGGTTGCCCTCGAGATCGAGGTCGCCGTTGTCGTGGAAGATGGTCGGGGCGATCGGCAGGATGCCCTTGTAGGGTTCGGTCATGGTGGTGATCCTTCGTGCAGGCGGCGTGATCAGTCAGCGAAGCCCAGGACAGCGGCCAAGGCTCGGTCCAGGCGCGACAATTCTTCCGTCGTCAGTCGGCCGATCGAGCGGGAAACGCGCTCGGCTTTCACCGTGGTCGGCTTGTCGACCATGATCTGGCAGCGCAACCGCAGACCATTGCCGGCGCTCGGCTCGAGAGTGATGCGAAAGTCCGAAGCCTCGCTCAGCAGCGAGGTCATTTGACAGACCACGACGGAAGGATGGTTGGCAGGCATGCCATCGGATTGCACGACGACGGCCGGCCTCGGCTTGCTGTAGTCCCCAGAGGCAGCGACGATGACGATGTCGCCGCGCTTCACCACTTTTCCGACGGATCGGGGTTATCGAACTCGGAGACTGCTTCGATCCAGGCGAGAGCCTCGGCTTCATCGACGGGATCGAGGGCGGCGGACTGACGAGCGATCCGCTCCCGCACTTCAGCGGACCGCATGTCGGGAAGAAGCATGCGAACCTCGCGCAGCCCCTGCTCGCGTCGTCGCCGGCGCATCTCGCGCATTCGTTCTGCGGCCAAGGACATGAGCCGGCCTCCGGTTTCGCGAAACAAGCGTAACGCGTTACGCCTGATCCCACAATCGGCAGCGGCATGACGCGGCTCAGCCCTTGACCGCGGCCGTCACGGCCCGGCCGCGCAGGGAGCGGATGGCCGAGCCGATCAGCGGCAGCAGCAGCAGGGCCAGCCCGATGCCCATCAGCGTGGTCACCAGCGGGTTAGACCAGAAGATCGAGAGCGAACCCTGGCTGAAGATCATCGACTGGCGGAAGGCGTCCTCGGCCTTGTCGCCGATGACCATCGCCAGGATCAGCGGCGCGATCGGATAGTCGAGCTTCTTGAAGACATAGCCGACGATGCCGAAGGCCAGCGCGACCCAGATGTCGAACTCCTTGCTGGCGACGGTATAGGCACCGATGAAGCAGATCATCACGATCAGCGGCGCGACGATCGAGAAGGGAATGCGCAGGATCGAGGCGAAGAGCGGAACGGTCGCGAGCACGACGACCACCGCAACGACATTGCCGAGATACATCGAGGCGATCAGTCCCCAGACGAAGTCGGGCCGCTCGATGAACAGCATGGGACCAGGGTTGAGGCCCCAGATCATCAGGCCGCCCATCATCACGGCCGCCGTCGCCGAGCCCGGGATGCCGAGCGCCAGCATCGGCAGCATCGCGGCGGATCCGGCAGCGTGGTCGGCCGTCTCCGGCGCGATCACGCCCTCGGGCTCGCCCTTGCCGAATTTCGCCGGGTTGCGCGAGGAGCGCTTGGCCATGGCGTAGCTCATGAAGGAGGCCGCCGTCGGCCCGCCGGGCGTGATGCCCATCCAGATCCCGATCGCGCTCGAGCGCAGCAAAGCGAGCCAGTAGCGCGGCAGCTTGGCGGCGGTGAGCAGGACATCGCGGACGCGGACCTTGGCGGCGACGCCCTCGAAGCGCAGGCCCTCCTCCATCGTCAGCAGCAGTTCGCCGATGCCGAACAGCCCGATCACCGCGATCAGGAACGAAATGCCGCCGAGCAGCACGTCGAAATCATAGGTCAGGCGGATATTGCCCGACACCGAGTCCATGCCGACCGAGGCGAGCGCGAAGCCGACGCCCATGGAGACAATCGCCTTGAACGGCGAAGCGCCTCCCAAGCCGATGAAGCTCGCGAAGGTCATGAAGTAGACCGCGAAATACTCCGGCGAGGAGAAGCGCAGCGCGAATTTCGCGACCCAGCCGGAAAGCAGCGTGATGAGGATGACGCCGGCCAGCGCACCAATGCCGGCCGAGAGGAAGGCGAATGAGAGCGCCTCCGTCGCGCGGCCCTGCTTGGCCATGGGGTGGCCGTCGAAGGTCGTCGCCACCGAGGAGGGTTCGCCCGGGATGTTGAACAGGATCGAGGTGGTCGAGCCGCCGAAGAGCGCGCCCCAGTAGAGCGAGGTCAGCAGGATGATCGCCGAGACCGGGTCCATGGTGAAGGTCAGCGGCAGCATCAGCGAGACGCCGTTGGGCGCGCCGAGGCCGGGCAGCACGCCGACGAGGATGCCCAGCAGAACGCCCGCCATCATCAGCAGGATGTGGTGGGTGGTGAGCGCGACCGAGAAGCCGTGCATCAGCGAGGCGACGTTATCCATGGCAGCGTCCTCGTTGGCGAACGGTGGGCCTCAGAGCCCGAGCATGCGCTCGACCGGGCCCTTGAGCAGGCCGATCTGGAAGAAGCGCTCGAACACGATGTAGAAGACGATGGCGGCGCCGAGCGCGCTGGCGATCGAGACCAGCCAGCCATAGCCGCCCTGGAAGCGCATGGCGTAGAGCAGGTAGGCGATCGTCGCGACATACATGCCCGCGAAGGCGGTGATCAGCACGAAGCCGACCAGCGGGGCGAAGAACGAGACGACACGTCCGGCTCGCTCGCGGTCGAGGAAAATTTCCCCGACGATGGATCCTCCGCGCAGGCGCTGGACGAAGGTGACGACGAGCGTCCCGACGCTGGCGAGCGCTACGAGCGCACCGGTGTAGAATGGAAAGGCGCCCGGCTGCGGGCCCGACGTATCCCAGCCGATACCGAAATCCAGCGCGCCCCAGACGACGATCAGCCCGAAAGCGAGCGTGACGAATGCGGTCGCGGTTTCCGCCCAGAAGCGCGTGATCATGGGGCGTTTCCTCCCGGCCGGGACGGCCGCTCGAAACTGGCGGGGAGAGAGGTCGGCGGCAGAACCGGACGGCCGTGGCCGTCCGGATTTGGTCAGACAGGTCGGATCAGTTGACGACCCAGCCCTCGGCCTGGAAGACTTTCTTGTTGGCGGCGTCGTCCCTGGCGACGAAATCGGCCAGCTCCTTGCCCTTCATGAAGCGGCCGGTCTGCGCGGTGCGGGTGATGAACTCCTGCCATTCCGGCGTCTTCGAGACCTTCTCCAGCACGCCCTCATAGAAGGCAACCGCGTCGGCGGGCACGTCGGCCGGCAGCCAGACAGTGCGCGGCATCTGGAAGGTCTCGATCGGCAGGCCTGCCTCCTTGCAAGTCGGGATATCGCCCCAGCCCTTGCCCTCGAAGACGGGCTCGCCCTTGGCGAGGCGCACCGGCGAGAAGACGCAGAGCGGCTTCACCTGCCCGGCCTTCCACTGGCCGATGTTCTCGTTGGGATTGTTGACGTTGGAGTCGATGTGGCCGCCGGCGAGCTGGACGGCGGCGGCGCTGCCGCCCTGGAACGGGACGTAGATCATCTTGGCGCCGGTGGCGTCCTGGATCATCATGGTCAGCGTCTGGTCGGTGTCCTTGGACTGGCTGCCGCCCATCTTGAAGCCCATCGGCTTGGCCTTGACCGCCTCGATGTAGCTCTTGGCATCGGCATAGGGCGCGTCGCCCTTGACCCAGAGCAGGAACTCGTCGAGCGCGAGCGCGGCAACGGGAGTGAGGTCGGAGACCTTGTAGCCGAGCTTGGCGACGTAAGGCAGCAGATAGGCGTTGTTCGTGCCGAAGATGACGCGATGCGCGTCACCCTTGCCGGCCTTGCCGTGGATATAGCCCTCGGCGCCCGAGCCGCCGCCCTTGTTCACCACCACGATCGGCTGGTCGAACAGCTTGTGCTTGCTGATGATCGACTGAACCATCCGGGCGAAGTTGTCGGTGCCGCCACCGGCACCCGAGGTGACGACGAACTCGACCGGCTTGGTCGGCTGCCAGGCCTGGGCGCTGCCGGCCCCGCCGATGGCGATGGCGCCGGCGAGCGCGGCTGCGATGCTGAAGCTCTTCATGCGTTCTCTCCCTGGGTGATTGGTTTCATGGCCGCTCTTGGGCGGCGGCCTTGGAACGGATGTCGGTGTCAGGCGGCGGCCTTGGCCCTCGCCTTGCCGTCCTGCGCCATCTTGATGGCGAGGCCGAGCGCGGCGCGCGTGGCGCCGAGATTGGCGATGCCCTTGCCGGCGATCTCATAGGCCGTGCCATGGGCGGGCGTGCAGATCGGGAAGGGGAAGCCGCCGATCAGGGTGACGCCGCTGTCGAAGCCGATCAGCTTCATCGCGATCTGGCCTTGGTCGTGATACATCGTCAGCACGGCGTCGAAATCGCCGTTGCGGGCGCGCAGGAAGACCGTATCGGAGGGAAAAGGCCCCTCGACGGTAAAACCCTTGGCCTTGGCGGCCTGCACGGCCGGCTCGATCGTGTCGATCTCGTCGCGTCCGAAATTGCCGCCGTCGCCGGCATGAGGATTGATGCCCGCGACCGCGATTCGCGGCGGCTCGAAGCCGGCAGCGCGCAGATTGGCGTCCGCCAGCGACAGCGCCCGCAGGATGCGCTCCTGGGTGATGTTGGCGGCGACCTCCGAGAGCGGGATGTGCGAGGTGACGCGCGCATTCCAGAGCTTGCCGAGGATGTTGAACTCGCTCGCCGGCCCATCGAAGCCGATGGCGTCGCGCACAAACCGAATCTCGTCGTCATAGCCCGGATAGGCGAAGCGCATCGCCGCCTTGTTGAAGGGCGTGAAGAAAACCGCATCGGCCTCCCCGGCCGCGGCAAACTGCAGAGCGCGACGGAAATTCTCGGTCGCAGCCTTGCCGCCGGCGAGCGTCGCCTTGCCGCGCTGCAAGGCAGCAGGGTCGTGATTGCCGAGATCGATGAAGACGGGGCGTTCGCCGAGTGGCAGCGGTTCGCCGTCGCGGACCACGCGGACCTGCGGATCGACGCCCGAATCGGCGATGCCGAGGGCGAGAAGCCGCGCATCGCCGAAGACGACATAGCGCGCCGCGCCACGCAGGTCGGGCTCGGCCAGAATGCGCGCGGTCAGCTCGGGGCTGATGCCCGAGGGGTCGCCCATCGCCACCGCGATCACCGGCAGTTCGGCCGTCATGCGCTCGTCCATCTCCCGGCTCCCTGTCCCTGCCTCACGGGTCGTCATGGCCTCTGGCTAACACAGCCATCTCGCCCTCACAAGTATGCTGTATGCAGCATATCTAGATTGCGGTAGGACTGCGGTGCGAGGTGGTCGCCGAGATCGAAGAGCCGCCCGGGAGGAGCCGATGAATTTTCACGACCATTACGCCGGCATCCGGCAGCCGATCGAGACCTGCCTCGTCGGCAGCGGCGGCTTCGGCCGGAGCTATCTCGCCCAGGCCCGCAAGATCCCGCTTGTGAATGCGCGCATCGCGGTCGATGTGACCGCGGAAGCGGCCGGTCGTGCCTTCGCGGCGGCGGGCTGCGACAAGCACGACATCGCGCTCTGCGAGACGCCGGCCGAGGCCCGGGCCGCCTGGGAAGCCGGTCGCTGCGTCGCCGCGGGGCGGCTCGAGACGGTCATCGCCCTCCCCTTCCAGCTTCTTGCCGAGGCGACGGGCAGCCCGGAGGCCGCGACCCGCCACAGCCTGCTGGCGATCGAGGCCAAGCGCCATGTCGCGCTGGTTTCGAAGGAGGCCGACAGCGTCGTCGGGCCGGGCCTAGCCCGGCTCGCGCGCGACGCCGGGGTCGTGGTGACACCGGTCGATGGCGACCAGCCGAGCCTGCTCATCGGGCTGGCGAGCTGGGCGGAGGTGCTCGGCCTTGAGATCATCGCCATCGGCAAGTCCAGCGAGTACGACTTCGTCTTCGACCCCGGCACCGGCGCCGTGACCTGCAATGGCGTGACGCACGCGCTCCCGGCGCTGCGCGACCATTGGCTGGGCGGCGGATCGCCGGCCGAGGCCGCCGCCGCGCGGGCGCGGATCCTGGGTCAGGCCTTCCCGCTGCGGGCCGTTCCCGATCTCTGCGAGATGACGCTGGTCGCCAATGCGCTCGGCTTCCAGGCCGACCGGCCTGACTTTCATGCGCCGCCGGCGCGGATTCCGGAGCTGGCGGATCTGTTTGCCCTGCGAAGCCAGGGCGGGCTGATGGCCGGCCTACGGCGCATCGACGTCTTCCACCATCTGCGGCTGGCCGAAGAGGCGAGCTTCGCGGGCGGCGTCTTCATCGCCGTGACCTGTGACAATGCCGAGACCTGGGAGATGCTCGCCGGCAAGGGCCATGTCGTTTCGCGCTCGGGCAAGACGGCGATGCTCTATCTGCCGCGGCATCTGCTCGGCGTCGAGGTCGCGACCTCGGTCCTGGATGCCGCCGGCCTGGGGCGTTCGGGCTATGGCGAGGATTACCGGCCGCGGCAGGATCTGGTGGCCGTGGCGCAGGCCGATCTTCCGGCCGGGACGGTGCTGACGATGGGCGGACACCACCACAGCATCGCGGATGTCGGCGCCGAGGTCCGCCCGGCCGCGCCACTGGCGGAGGACCGGCCGGCGCCCTTCTATCTCGCCGCCGACCGACGCCTCGTGCGCGCGGTCAAGGCGGGCGAGGCGATCCGCCTCGGCGATGTCGAGATCGACGGCAGCTCCGGCCTGCTGGCGATGCGCCGGCGCCAGGACGCACTCTTCGCCGCCGAAACCGGCCCCGGCGTTTGACAGCATCCGGTTCCCATGCCGTAACCGGCGGAAAGACAGGATCGGTGACACCGCGATGAGCGAGCCTGCAATCGACTACCCCCGGATCACGCGACGCACGCTCCATGACGAGGTGCTCGAACGGGTCCGCGACATGATCATCGAGGGGCGGCTGGAACCCGGCCAGCGCATCAATGAGGGGCTGGTGGGCGCCCAGCTCGGCGTCTCGCGCACGCCCCTGCGCGAGGCGATCAAGACGCTCGCCAGCGAAGGGCTGGTCGAGATCCTCCCCGCCAAGGGGGCGATCGTGCGGCGCTTCTCGGCCCGCGATCTCGCGGATGTGCTGGAGGTGCTGAAGACACTCGAACAGCTCGCCGGCCGCATGGCCTGCGAGACGGCCTCCGACGCGACGATCGAGGGGATCCATGCCCTTCACAGGCAGATGCTGGCGCTTTACGAGACGCGCAACCGGCTCGAATATTTCAAGCTCAACCAGGCCATCCACAGCGCCATCGTCGCGGCCTCGGGCAACGCGGTGCTGATGGAGATGCACGGCACGTTGCAGTCGCGGATCAAGCGCCTGCGCTTCGTCGGCAATGAGGGGCCGGTGAAATGGGCCGGCGCGGTCGCCGAGCACGAGGAGATGATGGCGGCCCTGCTCAAGCGCGATGCGGCAGAACTCAGCCGCATCATCGGCCTGCATATGGATTCGACCCTGCTGCGCGTGCGCGAGGTTCTCTGACAGGGCGAGCCGTGGCGCCCTCGCTAGGACGCCACGAGAGCCGGTTCAGCCAGGCCGCGATGCGGCCGGCGTGTGCGCCAGCGCCGTCATGACGCCCCGCAGCTCCGCCAGACCGCGCAGGCGCCCGATCGCCGGATAGCCAGGGAAACTGCCACGCCCGATGTCATCGAGGATCTCGTGGCCATGGTCCGGCCGCATCGGGATTTCCCAGTCGGCGCGCCCCTCGGCCTTGCGCCGCGCCTCCTCGTCGAGCAGGGCGGCGATCAGCGCGACCATGTCGGTGTCGCCGCCGAGATGCTCCGCCTCCATGAAGGAACCGTCCGGATCCTTGGCGACATTGCGCAGATGCGCGAACCAGATCCGGTCGGCGAAGCGGCGGGCGATCGCGGGCACGTCATTGTCCGGATGCGCGCCCAGCGACCCGGAGCAGAGCGTCAGCCCGTTGGCCGGCAGATCGACCATGCCGAGCACGGCCTCGATGTCGGCCTGCGTCGAGACGATGCGCGGCAGGCCGAAGAGCGGGCGCGGCGGGTCGTCCGGATGCACGCAGAGGCGGATGCCGAGTTCCTGCGCGGCGGGGACCACGGCCCGCAGGAAGCGAGCGAAGTTCGCGCGCAGACCGTCGGCGTCGATGCCGGCATAGCGCGCCAGCATGCCGCGCAAGGCCGGCACGTCGTAGCGGTCATAAGCGCCCGGCAGGCCCGCCATGATGTTGGCGAGCAGGCGGTCGCGGTCGGCCTGCGTCGAGGCGTCGAACCAGGCCTTCGCCCTGGCAAGCAGCTCCGGAGACTGGCCCTCCCCCGCACCGGAACGCTCCAGGATCAGCCAGTCGAAGGCCAGATACTCATGGGCGTTGAAGCGCAGCGCTCGCGCACCGGCCGGAAGCGGATGGTCGAGTTCGGTGCGCGTCCAGTCCAGCACCGGCATGAAGTTGTAGCAGATCGTCTTCAGGCCGCAGGCGGCGAGATTCGCCATCGACTGCCGGTAATTGGCGAAGATCGGCTCGAGATCGCCCTCCCCCAGCTTGACCCGCTCATGGATCGGCAGGCTTTCCACCACCGACCAGTCGAGGCCGAAGCCGGGCGCCGCGATCTCTGCCTTGCGCTTCTCGATCTCGGCGACGCTCCAGACTTCGCCATAGGGGATGTGGTGGAGCGCGGTGACGATGCCGCTCGCGCCGGCCTGGCGGGCGGCGGCGAGGGTGACGGCGTCGTCGGGGCCGAACCAGCGCCAGGTCTGTTTCATCGAATCGATCTCGGATCACATCAGGAGGTTGGGGAGGAACAGCACGACGCCCGGGAACAGGGCGAGGAAGAACACCACGGCGAGGATCGCGGCGATAAAGGGCAGCGATTCGACGAAGTACTCCTCGATCGAACAATCGAGGATCGAGCAGACCGTGTACATCGCCACGCCGACCGGCGGCGTCATCGAGCCGAGCGTCACGATCGACATCATCAGGATGCCGAAATGCACCGGGTCGACGCCGAGCTTGGTGATGATCGGCACGAAGATCGGCGTCAGCAGCAGCACGAGCACCGTGCTTTCGACGAAGCAGCCTGCAATCAGCAGCGAGACCAGGATCAGCACCACGATCACCAGCGGGTTCTGGGACAGGCCCAGCATCCATTCGGCGACCTCCTGCGGGGCCTGCTCGAAGATCAGTGCGTAGCCGACCATGCCGGACAGCAGGATGATCAGCATGATCACGCCGACATCGAGCACGCCTTCGCCGAGCGCTTCCATGAAGCTCTCGAAGGTCAGTTCCTTGTGCAGGAAAACGCCGACGACGACCGCGTAGACGACCGCGAAGGCCCCGATCTCGGAGGGGGTGAAGATGCCGGCGCGGATGCCGAACAGCAGCGCGAGCGGGAACAGCAGTGCCCATTTGGCGTCGACCACGGCGCGCCAGACCGCCCGGCCGCTCGGCAGTTCCTTCGTGGCGGAATGGTAGCCGCGCTTGCGGGCGACGAGCCAGACGACGGTCATCAGGGCGGCCATCATCAGCAGACCGGGGATGACGCCCGCCAGGAAGAGACGCCCGATCGAGACGTTGCCGACGAAGCCGTAGAGGATCAGGCCCAGGCTCGGCGGGATCGTCGCCGTGATCAGCGAACCGACCGCGATCGCGGCGCAGGTGAAGCCCTTCGAATAGCCCCGGCGGATCATGTCCGGGCCGAGGATGCGCGCCTCCATGGCGGCGTCGGCCACGGCCGAGCCGGAGACGCCGCCCATCAGCGTCGAGAGCAGGATGCAGACCTGGGCGAGCCCGCCCGCCATCCAGGAGACCAGCACGTTGGAGCAGGCGATCAACCGGTGCGTGATGCCGGTCTTGTTCATCATGTGCCCGGCCAGCACGAAGAAGGGCACGGCCAGCAGCGGGAAGCTCTGCGAGGCGGTAGCGATCTGCTGGACGCCGATGCCAAGCGGGATCGAGCCCGAGAGGACGAAGAAGGAAAAGCCGGACATGCCGATGGCCAGCGCCACCGGCAGACCGAGGAACATCAGCAGGAAGAAGAGACCCCAAAGTGTCAGCATGGTTTGGGCCTCACCCGAGCTGGCTGTCGGAGCGGTCGAGGCTCCGATCGGCATAGAAGACCAGCGAGCGTGTCCGCAGCGCATGGACCAGATTGACCGCGATGGTGACGGCCAGCAGCGCGGCGCCGACTGGCACCGCCGCGGTGACCCAGGCATAGGAGATGCCGCTGTCGCCATAGACGCGCTGCCAATTCAGGATCGTCAGCCGATAGCCCGAGACGGCGAGCGCAATGAGGAAGGCCAGGGCCAGCAGCGCGAGTGCGATCTCGACGAGCCAGCGCGGCGTGCGCGGCAGCTTCCGGACGAACAGATCGACGCCGATATGGGCCTTGAGCCGCATGGCGCGGTTGGCGCCGAGAAAGCAGACCCAGATGAAGAGCAGCTGCGCCACGTCGATCGACCAGATCAGCGGGTAGCCGAAGGTGCGCCCCAGGGCGGCTATGAAGACGAGAACGACGATCGCCGCCAGAAGCAGCTTGGCCACGAGAAACTCGGCCGAAATCAGAAATTGCGACATGGCGGCGGGGCCCGATCGATGCGCGCGGAAGGGCGGCGGCGCGCTGGGCGCGCGCCGCCGGATTGGCAGAGGACCGCTCGGGCCCTGTTATTTCAGGATCTTCAGAACCTCGGCGCGCAGGTCGCTGTAGCCGAGCTTCTCGTAGACCCCCTGGGTCGCGTCGATGAAGGGCTTCTTGTCGACCTCGGCGATGGTCATGCCGTTCTTCTTCATGGTCTCCTCGAAACCGACGAGCGAGTCCTCGGTCAGCTTGGAGGCGTAATCACCGGCAGCCAGCGATTCCTCGCGCAGGATTTTCTGCAGCTCGGGGGTGAGCTTGTCGAACCAGGCAGCGCTGGTGACGATCCCGGTGATCAGGTTGAAATGGCTCGTCTTGGTGACGTGCTTGGCAACCTCGTAGAGCTTCGAGCCGACGGTGGCGGGGTGCTGCGCCTCGACCGCGTCGATGACCTTCTGCTGCATGGCCGGGTAGACCTCGCCCCAGCCCATCGGCGTCGGCGTCGCGCCCATGGCGCGGATAGTCTCCATCCAGACCGGCGCGCCCGGCGTGCGCATGCGGATGCCCGCGAGGTCGGCCGGGACCGTGACCGGCTTGTTGGTGATCAGATGACGGTCGCCCTGCCACCAGTTGAACGACAGGACCTGATGGCCCGACGTCGTCCTCAACTTGGCGACCCAGGTCTCGAAGAGCGGCGAGGTCACGACCTTGCGCACGCCCTGGAAACCGTCGGCGAGATAGGGCGCGCTGAGAACACCGAACTCCTTGACGAAGACGGCGAGACGGCCGCCATCGACCACGACGGCGACATTGGCGCCGGCGCGCGCCTGCTCCAGCACGTCCTCGTCCTTGCCGAGCTGCGAACCCGGGAAGATGCGGATGGTGAGCTGGTTCTTGGAACGCTCGGCGACGCGGTCGCGGAACCGCTCCAGCCCTTTGTAGAGCGGGTCGTCCCGGGTGAGCGCGGTGTTGACGTTGAGCTGGGCCTGGGCCTGGGCCGCGGCCGGAAGCGCCATGACGCCGGCTGCGAGCGCGATCGCGCACAGCGTGCGCCGGTTGACGGTGAACATCTGATAGCCTCCCTGCGGTGCTTCCTGCGTCTCGGGACGCATTGAAGTATGGCACCATACCGGTATGATAGCCGGAGCGTCGGAGAAGGCAAGACGGATGAACGGCCCTGTTGCGCTGAAGCTGGCGGACCCCATCGTCCCGCAGATCATCCAGATCCTGCGGCAGGCGATCATCGAGATGCGCCTGAAGCCCGGCGAGGCCCTGTCGGAGAAGGAGGTCGCGCTGCGCTACGGCGTCAGCCGCCAGCCCGTGCGCGAGGCGTTCATCAAGCTGGCCGAGGCCGGCCTGCTGCAGGTGCTGCCGAGCCGGGGCACCTATGTCGTCAAGATCTCGGTGCGGGAGGTGCTCAACGCCCGCTTCGTGCGCGAGGCGATCGAATGCGCGCTGGTGCGCAGCGCCGCCGAACTGATCGATCCCGCCGGCGTGGCGCGGATCGAGCAGCTGGTCGCCGAGCAGAAGCTGGCGGCGGAGGCCGGCGACTCGAGCCGCTTCTACGCGTTGGACGAGGCGTTTCACCGCGCGATCGCCGACTGCGTCGAATGCGACCCGGCGCTGCGCGTGGTCGAGAGCGCGCGCGCCCAGACCGACCGGGTGCGCTATCTCAGCCTGCCGGACGCCTCGCCGCTGGCGCTGCTGATCGCCCAGCACGAGGCCATTCTCGACGCCATCAAGGCGCGCGATCCCGAGCGGGCGGAGGCGGCGATGCGCACCCATCTGCGCGAGATCCTGAGCGCCCTGCCCCGGCTGGCGGAGCGCTTCCCGGACGTGTTCGACCGCAGCGACGTGCCTCCGCACGCGCGCCCGATGGCGGGTTGAGCCGGAACCGGATCAACCGATCGAGGGCGGCGCCGCCGTCGCGGCCTCAAGGCGGGCAACCGTTTCCTCGAGGCTTTCGGCGACGCCGAGCATGAAGTCCTTGCCGAAGGCGATGATCGTATCCGGCGGCTCGCCCTTGAAGGTGTAGACGACACTGACCCGGTCGGGATTGACGTAAACCGGCTTGCCGTCGGCCGGCGAGGTGAACTGGCAGAGCTTGGGCATGGAACGCTCGCGATTCGGTGGAGTTGCCGAGCTATACGACCAAGAAGGGCGTCCGCTGAAGGCGCGGCGGCTTCAAGCGACGCTCTGGCTTATGTCCAAGAGCGCGGCTTCATAGTAGATGCCGGGAATGGACGACGCCGCGCTGATCTCCAGCCTCGCCAGCCAAGGCCCGCTGCTGCTGACGGCGATCCATGTCGCCACGGCGGGGACGGTGACGATCCATGCGCTGATGCGCAAGCGCGACGTGCCGGCGGCGATCGGCTGGATCGGGCTGGCCTGGCTGTCGCCCTTTTTCGGGCCGCTGCTCTATTTCGGCTTCGGCATCAACCGCGTGAAGCGCCGGGCCCGGCGGCTGCGCGGCGCCGAGGAGGCCGCCCGCAGCCAGAGAAGCCCCGTCGCGGCCGGCCCGACGGGCAGCCTGCAGCGCGCGGTGGGACGCATTACCCGCACCCGCCCCGAGCCCGGCACGGTCTCCGCCGTGCTCGAATGCGGTGACGAGGCCTATCCGCGGATGCTGGCCGCGATCGAGGCCGCCACGACGAGCGTCGCGCTGTCCACCTTCATCTTCCGCACCGACGAGCGCGGCCTGCGCTTCGTCGCGGCGCTGGTGGCGGCGCATCGCCGCGGCGTTGCCGTGCGCGTGCTGATCGACGGCTTCGGCGGGGGATTCCTGTTCTCGCGGGCCTATCATGCGCTGCGGCGCGAGGGCGTGCCGGCGGCACGCTACCTGCATTCGCTGATGCCGTGGAAGATGCCGCTGCTCGACCTGCGCCTGCACAAGAAGATCCTGGTGATCGACGGCTGCCGGGCCTTCATCGGCGGGCTGAACATCGGCGGCGAGAACTGCCTGGCCGACCGGCCGGCCGAGCCGGTACGCGACGTGCATTTCCTCGTCGAGGGGCCGGTGGTGCGCCAGGTCATGGAGAGCTTCCAGGACGACTGGACCTTCTCGACCGGCGAGGCGCTGGATGGGGAAGCCTGGTTCCCGGCGATCCCGCCCCAAGGGGGCGCCCCGGCCCGGGTCATCTCCTCTGGCCCCGATCAGAGCGTCGACCAGCTGATGCTGGTGCTGCTGGCGGCCATCAACACGGCCTCCTCCAGCCTGCGGATCGCGACCCCCTATTTCCTGCCGGACGAGCAGATCATCACCGCCCTGCAACTCGCCGCGCTGCGCGGGGTCGAGGTCCATATCGTGATTCCCGGGCGCAACAACCACCGCCTGATGGGCTGGGCGATGCAGGCCCACATCCGCCCCCTGCTCAAGGCGGGCTGCCGGATCTGGCATTCGCCCGACCCGTTCGACCATTCCAAGCTGGCGACGGTGGACGACGGCTGGAGCCTGATCGGCAGCGCCAACTGGGATGCGCGCAGCCTGCGCCTGAACTTCGAAATCACCATGGAGTTGTACGACCCGGAGCTGGCGGGTCGCATCGCAGCGCTGATCGACGCCAAGCGGGGCGAGGCCGTGACACTGGAGCAGATCGACGCGCGCTGGCCGATCGTCAAGATTCGCGATGCCGCGGCGCGGTTGCTGATGCCCTATCTGTGAGCGAGGTCGTGTGAAGGTCGCATCCTATAACATCCACAAATGCCGCGGCACCGACAGGCGCGTACGTCCCGACCGGATCGTCTCCGTGCTGGCCGAGATCGGCGCGGATCTGGTGGCGCTGCAGGAGGTCGACCGGCGCTTCGGGCAGCGCACGGGCCTTCTCGATCCCGCCGCCATCCTGCGCGAGACGGGCCTGCACCTGCTCGTCCAATCGGATGTGGTCGACGGCCATGGCTGGCACGGCAACGCCCTGCTGGTGCGCGGCGAGCCCCTCTCCTACCGGCGCTTCCGGCTGAAGCTGCCCGGCGTCGAGCCGCGCGGCGCGGTGGTGGCGGAGCTCGACCTCGGTGAGGGGCGGTTCCGTGTGATCGCGGCGCATCTGGGGTTGCTGCGGCGCTCGCGCATCGACCAGGCGACGACGCTGCTGCACGCCTTCCTCGAGCTCACGCCGATGCCGACGATCCTGCTCGGCGACTTCAACGAATGGCGGCGCGGCCGCCGCTCTGCGCTTGATGTGCTCGTCCCGCATTTCGCCGACATGAAGCACCCGCCGAGCTTCCCCTCGCGCCGGCCGATGCTGCCCCTCGACCGCATCCTGGCCTGGCCGGACGGGCTGATCTCCGAACTCGCGGTCCACGATACGCCGCTGGCGAGGAAGGCCTCCGACCATCTGCCGCTGACGGCACGGATCGACGTGTCGCGTCTCCAGGCCGCCATGGTCAGCGCCGCCTGAGCCGGACCGACCGGCCTCAGGTCGCGGGTATGGCCGATGCCGCAACCGGCGCCGGCTCCTCCTCGCCCCGCGGCAGCATCCGCGCTGCATTGGCGAGGAAGAGCAGCTCCGAGCCGACATGGATGAAGGCCGCGATGAGCGGGTCGAGATGCCCCGTCGCCGCCAGCGCGATGCCGACCGCGTCGACGATGAGCGTTCCGGCGAAGTTCTGCCAGATGACGCGGCGCGTCCGTCTCGCGATCCGCAGCGTCTCGACGAGCTTGAGCAGGTCGTTGCCGATCAGGATGATGTCGGCGCTCTCCTTGGCGATGTCGGTGCCCGCGCCCATGGCGATGCCAAGGCTGGCGGCCGTGAGCGCCGGCGCGTCGTTGACGCCGTCACCGACCATGCCGACGACGCGCCCCTCCTCGACGAGCTTGCGCACCCGCACCAGCTTGTCCTGCGGCAGCATGTCGCCGACCGCCTCGGCAATGCCGATCTGGCGGGCGACGCTCGTCGCGACCACGGCCGTATCTCCCGAGAACAGAAGCGTCCTGACACCGATGCCGGCCAGCGCCGCCATCGCAGCAGCAGCCTCGGGTCGCAGGGCGTCCGCGACGATGATTTCGCCGAGGAAGCGCCCGTCCGCCGCGACGACGATGTCCGAGCCGACGACCGGGTGGTCGCGGGGCGGCACCGCCACGCCCGCCTCCGCGAGCAGCGGGCGATTGCCGACCAGCACGACACGGCCCTCGACCACGGCCGTGATGCCGCGCGCCAGCTTGAACTCGGCCGAAGACGGTTCCGGCACCGAAAGACCCCGCGCGCTCGCCTCCTCGACGACGGCGCGGGCCAGCGGATGCTCGGAGCGCAATTCCGCCGCTGCGGTCAGCCGCAGCAGTTCGAGCGGATCGACGCCCGGAGCCGGCAGGATCTGCTCGACACCGGGCTGGCCGAGCGTCAGCGTGCCCGTCTTGTCGAGGACCAGCGTATCCAGCTGCCCCAGCGTCTCGAGATGGATGCCGCCCTTGATGATCGCGCCGAGCCGCGCCGCGCGGCCGATGCCGCCGAGGATGGCGATCGGCGTGCCCGCCGCGATGCCGCAGGCGCCGGCCACGATGATGACCGAGATCGTGTCGCGCAGGTCGCGCGTGATGAGCCAGGTCATCAAGGCGGCAAAGGCGGCGGCATAGACGAGGTAGCCCGCCATCCGGTCGGCGAGCTTCTGGACCGGGGCCCGGCTCTGCTCGGCCGCCTCCACCGCCTCGATGATCTGGCCGTAGCTGGTGTCGCGCCCGATGCGTTCGACCGCGATCTCCAGCGCGCCCATATGATTGATCGAGCCGGCATAGACGGCGTCGCCCACCGCTCTGTCGACAGGCATGGATTCGCCGGTGATGCGCGACTGGTCGACCATCGAGTGACCGTCGGTGACGACCCCGTCGACCGGGATCTTTTCGCCCGGATTGACCAGCACGATGTCGCCGATCGCGACCTCGTCGACGGACACTGTCACGGTTCCGTCGCCGCGCCGGGCGCGCGCCTCGCGCGGAATGAAGGCCACGAGATCGCCGATCGCGCGGCGGCCGCGGGCGATCGTCAGATGTTCGAGTTCCTCGGCGACCAGGACGAAGAGGGTGACGACGAGCGCGGTGAAGATCTCGGCGATCGCGGCGGCGGCGGCGATAGCGATGAGCATGGAGAGTTCCATGGTCATGCGACGCGCGAGAAGATTGGCCAGGGCTTCCCGCAGCACCGGCCAGACGCTGAAGGCGAGCGCCAGAAGGCCGATCACGCTGACCTGTGGGATGGGCTCGTAGACCCGGAACCACACGGCCGCGGCTCCCAGCGCCGCGACGGCGATGCGGGCGACCGCCAGAGGCTCGAAAGGCGCGTGCTGGTGAACGTCGTCGCGGGCGTGGAGCGGCACAGGCGTCGCCGCTCGCTCCAGGACGGCGGCCTTCTCGTCGACCATCGTCATGGACGTTCTCCCGCTCGCGGCTATCCGGCGGCCGGACGGCCTTTGCTGCCCGGCAGAGCTAGGCCCGCTGAACCATCGCCGCCTTGCGGCGGATCAAGGCCGCCGGGCGAAACGCGTCTCGACGGCCGCGATATAGGCATCGCGCGAGGGGCCGAGATGCTGGCGGCAGAGCGCGACGAGACGGCCGCGGTCTCCCGCCGCCAGAGCCTCGACCATCGCGGCATGCTCGTCGCGCGCGAGCGCCAGATGCTCGGGGCTCGCGGCGGTGATCGAGCGGGCGCCATGGACCTTCTGGGCGAGCCCCTGGATCAGTTCGACCAGATGAGGGTTGCCGCAGGCGCGAAACAGCGTCTCGTGGAAGCGGATATTGGCCCGGAAGGCGCCCCGCGCATCGCCCGCCGCGACCGCCTCGGCATGGAGCTGCTGCAAGGCGCGCAGCGGGCCCAGGACGTCCGGTGCAATGGGCAGCGGAATCTGCTCGGCGGCGAGCGTCTCCAACACCTCGCGGACGGAATAGATCTGACGGACCTCGGCGGGGTCGAGCAGCCGGACCACCGCGCCGCGGTTGGGGATGCGCTCGACCAGCCCGACCCGCTCCAGTTCCGCCAGCGCCTCGCGCACGACATGGCGCTTCACCCCGAGCCGTTCCGCGAGCTCCTCCTCGACGAGGCGCTCGCGCGGCAGGAGCCAGCCGAGGACGATCTCCTCCTCCAGCATGGCGGCGACGGAGCGGACGCGGTCGGCGGTCTGGGCCTTGAGAGCGGTATCCGGCATGCCCGATCGTAACCTTTGCCAGGATTGTTGACAATGATGGCGACAGCCCTAAAGCTGCCGACATGAGCGCTTCCGACGACGATACCCCATCCACGGCTCCTGCGGCACGCGGCCTGCGCCGCAATCTCGCGACCTATGGCGATCCCGGCTTCTCGCTGTTCCTGCGCAAGGCCTTCATCAAGGCCGCCGGTTTCTCGGATGATGCGCTCGACCGGCCGATCATCGGCATCACCAACACCTTCAGCGACTTCAATCCCTGCCATGGCAACGTGCCGCGGCTGATCGAGGCGGTGAAGCGCGGCGTGATGCTGGCGGGCGGCCTGCCGATGGAGTTCCCGACGATCTCCATCCACGAATCCTTCGCCAACCCGACCTCGATGTTCCTTCGCAACCTGATGGCAATCGACACCGAGGAGATGATCCGCGCCCAGCCCTGCGACTCGGTCGTGCTGATCGGCGGCTGCGACAAGACGGTTCCGGCCCAGCTCATGGGCGCCGTCAGCGCCGATGTCCCGGCGATCCAGCTGATCACGGGGCCGATGCTCGTCGGCCACCACAAGGGCGAGGTGCTCGGCGCCTGCACCGATTGCCGTCGCCTCTGGGGCCAGCACCGCGCCGGACAGATCGACGAGGCCGAGATCGAGGTTCTGAGCGGGCGCCTCGCGCCTACCCAGGGCACCTGCATGGTGATGGGCACGGCGAGCACGATGGGTTGCCTGGTCGAGGCGCTCGGCATCGCGCTACCCGGCTCGGGCACCATCCCCGCCACGCATGCCGACCGCATTCGCGCCGCCGAAGCCAGCGGGCGCGAGGCGGTGCGCCTCGCCAAGGGCGGGCCGAAGCCGAGCGACCTGCTGACGAAGACGGCCTTCCGCAACGCGCTGACGGTGCTGCAGGCGATCGGCGGCTCGACCAACGGGCTGGTGCATCTGGCCGCCATCGCGCGGCGCGCCGGCCTCTCGATCGATCTCGAGGAGTTCGACGCCATCGGCCGAAAGGTGCCGGTGCTGATCGACCTGAAGCCATCCGGCGACCACTACATGGAGCATTTCCACTGGGCCGGCGGCGTGCCCAAGCTGATGAAGGAGCTGGGCGATCATCTCGACCGCTCGGCGCCGACCATCGACGGGCGGACGATCGGCGAGATCGCCGATGCGGCCGAGGACATCCCGAACCAGACCATCATCCGCAGCGCCGCGAGCCCGGTGAAGCCGACCGGCGGCATGGCCGTGCTGCGCGGCAATCTCGCGCCGGGCGGCGCGGTGATCAAGCATTCGGCCGCCTCTCCCGCCCTGCTCAAGCATACCGGCCGCGCAGTGGTCTTTGCCTCGGTCGAGGACATGGTGCGGCGCATGGACGATCCGGCGCTCGACGTGAAGGCCGACGACGTGCTGGTCCTGACCAATGCCGGGCCGAAGGGTGCGCCCGGCATGCCGGAGGCCGGCTATATCCCGATCCCGAAGAAGCTGGCCCAGGCCGGCGTCAAGGACATGGTCCGCATCTCCGACGCGCGCATGAGCGGGACGGCCTTCGGCACCATCGTGCTACACATCACGCCGGAATCGGCCGTCGGCGGGCCGCTCGGACTCGTCCGCGACGGCGATCTGATCCGGCTCGACGTCGAGGCGCGCGAGATCGCGCTGCTCGTCGACGAGGCCGAACTGGAGCGGCGCAAGGGCGAGTGGCAGCCGCCGGCCCATCTCACTCAGGAGAGCCGCGGCTATCGCCATCTCTACCTCACCACCGTCCTGCAGGCGGACGAAGGCTGCGACTTCGATTTCTGCTGACCGGCCAGCCCGGCCCAAGCTTCTCGGACGAGACCGGATCAACCGGCCCTTTGCGACCCCCTTTCGGAGGACACTCCCATGCTCGACCGCCGCCATCTCGTCTGCCTCATCGCCGGCCTGTCGCTCGCCCTCCCCGGCAGCGCCTTCGCCCAGGCCTATCCGCAGAAGCCGATTACGCTGGTCGTGCCCTATGCGCCGGGCGGTGCCACCGACATCATCGGCCGCGTCGTGGCGGAAGAGATGTCCAACAGCCTCGGTCAGCGCATGGTTGTCGAGAACCGCGCGGGCGCCGGCGGCAGCGTCGGGGCGGCGGCGGCCTCGCGTGCGCAGCCGGACGGCTACACGCTGCTGCTCGGAGCGCTGACCAGCCACTCGATCAATATGAGCCTGCAAGCCAAGCCGGGCTTCGACCTGAAGAAGGACCTCGTGCCCGTCGGGCTCGCCGGCAATGTCGGGCTGGCGCTGGTCGTCCACCCCTCGGTGTCCGCCAAGACGGTCCCCGAGCTGATCGCGCTGATCAAGGCGAAGCCCGAAGAGTACTCCTACGCCTCCTCGGGTCAGGGCTCGCCGCAGCATCTCTCCGGCGAACTCTTCAACCTCAAGGCCGGCACCAAGATGCCGGTGGTGCCCTATCGCGGTTCCGGCCCGGCCATGACCGACATGGTCGCCGGCCAGGTCAAGATCATGTTCGACACCATTCCTGCCGTGCTCCAGCATGTGAAGGGCGGGACGCTGCGGGCGATCGCCACCACGGGCACCGAGGTCTCGCCCTTCATGCCGGAGACGCCGACGGCGATCTCGCAGGGGCTCGCCGGCTTCGAAGTCTCGTCCTGGTTCGGGATGCTGGCGCCGGCCGGCACGCCGCAGCCGATCGTCGACAAGCTCAACGCCGAGCTGAACAAGGCCCTGCAGAGCCCGAAGCTCAAGGAGGCGCTGGCGCTGCAGGGCGTGGTGCCGAAGCCGAGCACGCCCGCCGGAGCGGCCGCGCGCATCGACAGCGAGATTGCCAAATGGGGCGATCTGATCAAGACCAGCGGCATCAAGGCAGAGTGAGCGCCAGGGTCCGACCGTCATGAGCCAGCCCGTCCAGCATCTCGCCATCGTCGGCGCCGGCATGATCGGCGCGAGCTGGGCGGCGCTCGCCAGCGCCCATGGCCTGGCCGTCAGCGCCTATGACCCGCATGAGGTAGCGCGGGAGCGCTTCCTCGGCCATGTCGAGCGGGCGCGGAGCCAGCTGACGGAACTCGGCCTGACGGGAAACGGCGCCGTCTCCTTCTCGACCGATCTGGCAGAGGCGCTCGCCGGCGCCGGCTTCGTCCAGGAGAACGGGCCGGAGAACGAGGCGGTCAAGCGCGCGCTGCTCGCGCAGATCGATGCGGCTCTGCCGCCCGACGCGATCATCGCCAGTTCGACCTCGGCGCTGGTGCGCAGCGCCATCGTCGCCGATTGCGCGAGACCGGAGCGGGT
This sequence comes from Allobosea massiliensis, assembly GCF_042655245.1. Lineage (NCBI taxonomy): Bacteria > Pseudomonadati > Pseudomonadota > Alphaproteobacteria > Hyphomicrobiales > Alloboseaceae > Allobosea > Allobosea massiliensis. The sequence continues at coordinate 77,268 of NZ_JBHSLU010000092.1, forward strand.
CGTCGTCGCCCATCCCTTCAACCCGCCGCATCTGGTGCCGCTGGTCGAACTGGTCGGCGCGGATGAGGGCGTCGTCGAGCGGGCCGCCGCCTTCTATCGCGGGCTCGGGCGCCGGCCCGTGGTGCTCAACCGCGAAATGCCCGGCCATATCGCCAATCGGTTGGCTTCGGCGCTTTATCGTGAAGCGGTCTATCTGGTCGAGCAGGGCGTCGCGAGCGTCGCCGACATCGACGCGGCGCTGTGCAACGGCCCGGGCCTGCGCTGGGCGCTGATGGGGCCGCACATGACCTATCATCTCGGCGGCGGCGAAGGCGGGATCGCCGGCTATCTCGCCCATCTGGGCCCCAGCCAGGTGCGGCGCTGGCAGTCGCTCGGCGATCCCTCGCTAGATGCCGAGACGCAGGCGAAGATCGTTGCCGGCGTCGCCGAAGAGGCGCAGGGGCGCAGCATCGCCGAACTGGAAGCGCGCCGCGACGAAGGTCTGCTGGCCGTGCTGAAGGCCCGCACACTGGTCAGCGCGTGACGAGGTCGACGACCCGATGACCCTTATCTCCGACACCGCCCCGCGCATCGCGCTCATTCACGCGCTGGAGGAATCCGTGCTGCCGGCGCGGGCCGCCTTCGCCGCGCACTGGCCGGAGGCCAAGGCCTTCGACCTGCTCGACACCTCGCTCGCCACCGATCTCGCGGCGCGAGGGCGCCTCGATGAGGCGATGACCGAGCGCTTCCTGACGCTCGGGCGCTATGCGGCGGCGACGGAAGCCACCAGCGGACCGGCCAGGGCCATCCTCTTCACCTGCTCCGCCTTCGGGCCGGCCATCGACGAGGTGAAGCGGGCGCTGCCGATCCCGGTGCTGCGGCCGAACGAATCCGCCTTCGCCGAAGCCTTGGCGCTGGGCGGGCGGATCGGTCTGATGGTGACCTTCGCCCCTTCCCTGCCCTCGCTCACGCAAGAGATCCGCGAGATGGCGGGTGGCCCCGTCGAGGTCACTGGCGTCATGGTCGAGGGTGCGCTTGCTGCCCTGAAGGGGGGCGACGGCGCCACCCATGACCGGCTGGCGGCCAAGGCGGCCGCCAAGCTCTCAGGGATCGACACGCTGATCCTCGGGCAGTTCTCGCTCGCCCGCGCCCGGCCCGCCATCGAGGCGGCGACCGGGCTTCGCGTCGTGACCACGCCGGAAGCCGCGATCCGCGGCCTGAAGCGGGCGATCGGCGCCTGAGGCTCAGGCCGCCCCCGCCCGGGCGCTGCCGCCACGCGTCTTGAACAGGCTCCAGACGATGCCGGCCGCGATGATGCCGAGCGTGACGCCGAGCGAGACGGCCGGCGGGAACTTCTCCAAGCCGAGCAGGTCGGCGATGAAGATCTTCGAGCCGATAAAGACCAGCACGATCGCGAGAGCCGGCTTGAGATAGCGGAAGCGCTCGATCACGGCCGCCAGCGCGAAATACAGCGCGCGCAGGCCGAGGATCGCGAAGATGTTCGAGGTGTAGACGATGAACGGGTCGGTCGTGATCGCGAAGATCGCCGGCACCGAGTCGACCGCGAAGATCAGGTCGGCGATCTCGATCGCGATCAGCGCCATGAAGAGCGGCGTGACGAACCAGGCCGGCCTGCCGGTCGCCGGATCGGGCTGCTTCACGAAGAAGCGCTCGCCATGGTGCTCGTCGGTGACGTTGAAGCGCCGCCGCATCAGCCGGATCAGGGCGTTGTTCTCGAGCGCGGGCGGCTTGTCGCCCATCACCAGCATCTTCACGCCGGTGACGATCAAGAAGACCGCGAAGATGTAGAGCACCCAGCCGAACTGCGAGACCAGCGTCGCGCCGAGCCCGATCATGATCGCGCGCAGCACGATGACGCCGAGGATGCCCCAGAACAGCACGCGGTGCTGGTAATGCGCGGGTACGGCGAAGAAGGCGAAGATCAGCGCGATGACGAAGACGTTGTCGAGCGCCAGCGTCTTCTCGACGACGAAGCCGGTCAGGTAGTTCATGCCGGGCTCGGCGCCGAGATACCACCAGACCCAGGCGCCGAAGGCGAGGCCCAGGCCGATATAGGTGCCCGAAAGGACGAGGCTTTCGCGGACCTCGATCGGCCTGTGCTCCTTGTGGAGCACGCCGAGATCGAAGGCGAGCAGGGCCGCGACGATGCCGATGAAGGCCAGCCACATCCAGGCGGGCTTGCCGAGCCAGTCGGCGGCGAAGAAGGCGAAATCCATGATCGACCATCAGCCGGACGCGACATCGGAAAACGATCCGACATCGCGAGCGCGCCGGCAGCGCTCGCCAGAGGGGCCCGGATCAGCGGGTGCGCCCGAGGTGGGAGCGAGCCTGGCCGACGTCAAGAACCGTCATGCAAAATTATTGCACCAGATCCGCTCTTGACGCATGCCATCTCGCTCCCAATCTCTCGGTGGAACCCGGGTCCGGGCCCCTCTGGCAGCGACGCTGCGATGTCGGACTCTTCCACCTGACGAGCGCTTTCGCGCTCCGATCTTGGGAGCCACGACGCCATGTCGATTGCTTACGACCTCAATCCGGCCCGCTCGCGCGCCGAAACCCTCGAACGGCTCGACGCCATCGCAAGGCTGCTCGACGCGGCCGTGCGCGTTCCCGGCACCAATGTCCGCGTCGGCGCGGACGCGCTGCTGAACGTCATCCCCGGCATCGGCACCGTCGTCGCCAAGGGCGTCTCGGCCTATCTCGTCTGGGAGGCGCGACGCCACGGGCTGCCGACGCTGACGGTCTGCCGGATGGCGGGGCGCGTTGGGATCGACCTCGCGATCAGCGCCATCCCCGTGGTCGGCTGGTTCGGCGACGCCTTCTATCGCGCCAACCTGAAGAACATAGACGAGTTGCGCCGACATCTCCGGGCGGTCGACGGCGCGCCGGCTTCCAGCTTCGGCAGGAGGGCCTGAACGATGCGCAACCTCATCTGGCTGGGCGGCCTCATCATCCTCGGGCTCTGGAGCCTCGTCGCCTGGGGCGGCCACGCCCTGCTCGACTGGACCAGCAACTGGGCCGCGGCGAATGCAGACATGGTGTCCGGCGTGCCCGAGATCGTCGAGACGGTCTCCTGGGCCGCCCGCGGCCTCGGCAATGCCAGCGAGATCATCGTGATCATCGTCTGGGCGCTCGGCGCGATCCTGATCCTGGGCCTCGTCGGTCTCGCCAACCGCCTCCTGGGCCGCCGACGCCCGTCCCTATCCCATCCCCGCCACTGGAGGGCCTGAGCCATGCCGACCCGACCCAACCGCACCCAGGCCGATCTCAAGCGCGATCTCGATCTCTGGCATGACGAGGAGGCGAGCCTGCAGATCGAGACGATCGCGGCCGCCTGCGCCCTCATGGCCTATGCCGACGGCATCGTGCGCCCGGCCGAGCATGACAGCATGGCCGCCTCGCTCTCGCGCTTCGGCCTCGTCGACGATCGCTCCCGCATGGAACTGCTGGCCGAGTTCGAACACGTCACCGCGCGCTTCGAGATCGACCCATCGACCGGCGAGCGCACCGCCCTGACGACGATCGGGCGGCTCCAGGGCAAGTCACGCTTCACCCAGGCGCTGATCGAGACCTGCCGGCTGATCGGCGAGGCGGACGGCCATTACATCGTCGAGGAGCAGTCGGCGCTGGTGAAGATCTGTCGTCAACTCGGCGTCGACCCCGTCGCGGCCGGTGCCTTCGGCGTGCCCGAACGCGTATGACGCACGGAGCCTGCCCGTCTTGATCGTGGTTCTCGATGGCGTGATCGGCCTTTGCGCGCTCGCTTCGTCCTATGTTTGGTGGCTCGCCAGCCGCCAACGCCTGCGCCGGATCAGCCGGCTGGAGGAACTGGATGCCGCCGACATGAATCGGCTGGTGACGGTGCTCAACCGCACCCAGATCCTCAACGCGCGGGCGGCTCTGCTGGCCTCGGCGACGGCCGCACTCGCGGCGCTGCGCATCGGCCTCCAGGCCGTGCGCGACATCTGAGCCCTCCCCGCCCCTTTGCAATCAGAGCGTCCGGGGGCTCGGCAGTACCGCACGTATCGTCAGGCCCGTCTCTCGAGCCCATGGCGGGCAGCGTTACCGACAAGGGCGATCTCCTGCTGGTGTCGGAGGATGCCTGCTCGACCCTGAACGCCGAATGGCAACCAGCCTCGGTCAACTACGCGCTTTAGAACGTCGCGGTCGTTACGGATGCGAACCCGGTGCTTGCTGCATGGGCGTGCGCGCGCAGACGAGACAGTGCCTCCGCCGGGCCCTCAGCAAAGAGGGATAACCCAAGGCGTTTCGCGACTGATAGTGGCTTGAACGGCCAAATCGTCAGGCAGGTCCGTACCCTCCACGGCACCGCTATGGGCAGGACCACGACGCTGGCTACCGGGACCGACGGGGGTGGCGGCCGCTGCCCGTCAGAGCCACCGCCGAGATCGCGCGACTCCTCCACGAGGCATATTCGCGCTTTGCGGTTCATGTTCTCAACGGCGTCGAGCACGCCGGGGGAACGATGCGAAAGGTATCGGCCGACCTCGATCTGGCGTTTGGCGGCGCGTAGGCGGCCAAGGGGTAATTTGGCTCATATGGGGGCGGTCTTCCTATAACGGTCAGGCGCTACACCGCCCGGCCGCGTCTCCCTCTCGCCAGCCTCAGGGACGCCACCAAGCCGCGCCCACCATCGCGATACAAGGGCAACCACTCGCATCTCATTGACATATCCACCCCACAGCCACCTCATACAGGTTTGGTTGTGGGGTGGAGAATGTTGATGCGTGGACGTGCGTTCGTACTGGCGGTGGTGGCGCTCCTGAGCGTGCCCGCGACGGCCCAGACACGAGGCGACGACCCATATTTCAACGCGGCGCAAGCGGGCTTCAACGCCCTCCAGGTAGACACGCGGCTCTGGCTCCAGATCTTCCTAACCAGCGCCGGCCACTGGCCTGCCGTGCCGAACGTGACGTTCTCGCGGCGCCTCTTTGATGCGACCCGACAGTACCAGTTGTCGCGTGGGGAGGCCCCTACGGGCGTTCTGACGAAGCCCCAGATCGACCAGATGCTTGCGTCGGCATCGTCGGTGCTGGCCGGCTGGCGGATGCGCTGGGTGCCGCATCCCACCCGAGGGCGACAGCTCTGGGTCCCAATCGGCCTCGACCTTCAAGCCACCAGGACGGATCTCGGCGTGGAGATGCGAGAGCCTCGGAATCGGTTCAAGCTCAGGTTCAATGCGATCCCGGCGACGAATGTCCGAGCAACCTACGAGGCCACCCTGCGGGAGATGGTCGGCAGCGGCGACACCATCAACTTCAAGGTCGTGCGCAACGACTTCTTCGTCATTACGGGCAACCAGGGGCGCTACAGTCGCTACGTCCGCTACCATACCGATGGCGACGGCATTCTCGGCTTCGACATGTCATGGTCCGACGATGACGCACCCGTCTACGGCAACCGGTTGGTAACGGTCATTTCCGGGTCTCTGTGGGCCACCATGTCAGGCGCCACGACAAACTGCCCCCCTGACGCCATGAGGAACTGACCCCTCTGGAGAGGAGGTCGGCATGGAAGAGCAAGAGGTTCAGAGTTCTCCGC
>NZ_JBHSLU010000093.1:0-1053 GCF_042655245.1 Allobosea massiliensis
TAGAGCGGAACCCGACCTGATTGAATCGGGAGGGATTCCCAAATCAGGCGCGAAGTGATTCAGAGTGACTGCCGGATGGAGGCCGGCAGCCATGTCGCGAGCGCTGTCAGTCGATCTTCGGGTTCGGGTTCTGGGGGCTGTGGCGGCGGGCGCGACGCATCGCGAGGCTGCCGACCGTTTTGGGGTGAGCGCTGCCAGCGTCAGCCGTTGGCGCGAGCGGCACCGCAATCAGGGCGATCCAAGCCCCAAGGCGCTGGGCGGCGACCGGCGCTCGGATCGGATCGAGGCCCATCATGAAGCGGTGATGGCGGCGCTTGGACCAGGTAGGGACGCCACGATCGAGGAGGTTCGCGCAAGCCTGGCGAAGCAGGGCCTCATCTTCGGCTTCGGCACGATCCAGCGTTTCTTCGCGCGCCACGCCATTACGCGCAAAAAAAGACCGCGCACGCGACCGAGCAGGACCGCCCCGACGTCCTGACCCAGCGCGAGCGATGGTTCGAGGATCAGCTGGACCTTGACCCGGAGCGGCTGGTCTTCATCGACGAGACGTGGGCTTCGACCAACATGGCGCGCCGCCATGGGCGCTGCCGGCGCGGCGAGCGGCTTCGGGTGGGCGTGCCGCATGGCCATTGGAAGACCACGACCTTCGTCGGCGCGCTGACCCTTCGCGGCTTCATCGCTCCCTGGGTACTCGATGGCCCCATCAATCGGGACGCCTTCGAGACCTATGTCGCCAAGGTGCTCATCCCTGAACTGCGGCCCGGTGACGTCGTCGTCATGGACAACCTCTCCAGCCACAAGGGACCGCGCGTGCGCCAGATGATCAAGGCGGCGGGCGCCGAACTGCGCTACCTCCCGCCCTATAGTCCCGACTTCAATCCCATCGAGAACGCCTTCGCAAAGCTCAAGGCGCTGCTCCGAAAAGCCGCCGAGCGCACAATAAATGGTCTGTGGGGCGCCATCGGCCGCATCATCGATCTCTTCCCGCCCGCTGAATGCGCAAACTACTTCAGCGCCGCAGGATACGATGCAACCTGATCGGATTCCGCTCTA
>NZ_JBHSLU010000094.1:0-3810 GCF_042655245.1 Allobosea massiliensis
GGGGCTCTGTGGTCATTTCTACATTAATACACGCTAAGGGCATTTTGCAGGTGACGGGAAACACATGATTTCCGCTCACCGTGATCGCGGGGCAAACTGGCCACGCAATAGGGCCATTTTTTGCGCGACAAACCCTGTCGGAATGTTAGGCTGTGCGGCAACACCTGATTTGAGGTTTGTCGCACATGTTGATCGGTTACATGCGGGTATCGAGTAGTGACGAGCGCCAGTCGGTTGCCTTGCAGCGCGATGCCCTGCTCGCGGCCGGGGTCGATGAGCGCCATCTCCATCAGGATCGCGCTTCCGGAGCGCGTGATGACCGGCCGGGTCTGAAGGCATGCCTCGGCGAATTGCGCGAAGGCGATGTCCTGGTCGTCTGGAAGATAGATCGGTTAGGCCGGTCACTCTCCCACTTGATCCGCATCGTCGAGGATTTGAAGGAACGTGGTGTCGCCTTCCGATCTCTCACGGAGGCGATCGACACCACGAATTCGCACGGCGCGTTTCTGTTCAACCTGTTCGGCTCGCTTGCAGAATACGAGAGAGTGCTGATCACCGAGCGGGTCAATGCCGGCCTGGCGGCGGCTCGCCGACGTGGCCGTAAGGGCGGGAGACCTCCAACGATCGATGCGGAAAAGGTCGAGCAGGTTCTAGCTGCTTTGGAAGCTGGCGCCAGCAAGGCGTCCGTGTGCCGGACGTTCAAGGTGGCGCGCTCGACCTTGATCGACACGTTGAAGCGGACTGGATGGACAGGCCCCGGCAAGACCGGCACGCCCGAAACCGTAGTTTGACGAGTGACCGTGGCTGATGGCGTTTCTCGATGAGCAATCGCGTGCCGTTTTATTCGAACCACCCGAAGCTTATGAAGATGCGCAAGCGCGCTATGCACTGACTTCCGAGGATATTGTCTTCGTCAAGGAGCATCGCCGGTCGCATAATCGGCTTGGCTTTGCGATCCAACTCGCACTGGTGCGTGATCTGGGCCGTCTGCTGCGAATAGGCGAAGTTCCACCTCAGGCGGTTGTCTCTGTTGTCGCCGACCAGCTGGGCATCGACCCTGCAGTGTTCGAGTTCTACGCCCAGCGCGACGAAACGCGCCGGGAACACGCGCGCGAGATCGTCTCTGCACTGGAGCTTCAGCCTGTCCGGACGAGTGACTATCGCGAGTTGATAACGGCGGCGGCACGCGAGGCGGCGGCCACTGAACAAGGTGCGCCGATCGCCAAGGCCGTGATCGAAGCCTTGAAGGAACGAAAGTTGCTCGTTCCTATGCCGGAGCTGCTGATCCGTCTGGCACTGGCCGGCCGGGCGGCGGCGCGTCGACAAGCCTATCGCGAATTGATCCGGGATCTGGAGCAGCCTTCGATCGAGGCGCTTGATCAGCTCCTCGCTGAGCGGGCCGGCGATCGGAGCCACCTTGGCTGGATTGCGGAAGCACCTGAAGGGGCGAAGCTGAAGAACCTCAAAGGCTTGATCGCCCGCCTCGAGGTATTGCGCTCAGCCGCCATTCCCGACGACCGTCGCAAGACGATCCATGCCAATCGCTACGGCATCATCGCCAGGGATGCACGCATTCTGCATGCCCGGGAGATACGACGCCTGACATCCGAACGTCGCTACGCCACGCTGGCCGCCTTCGTCATCGAGAGACAGGCGTCGATCACCGACCTGACGATCGACATGTTCTGCAAAATGATTGGGAGCAACCGCCGCAAGGCCGAGATCAGCCGCACGGAACGCCGGCTAAAAGAGGCCGAGGTTCTTGATGGGGTGGCGCTTGAGCATCTCAAGCTCGGCGAGGCGCTTCTGGCCGCTCGTGCGAGCAAAACCGATCTTGCATCGGCGATCGCAGCCTCCCTCGGCTGGGACGGATTGGTCGCCAGCATGGCGGCAGCCAGATCTGTCGTCCACCCTGATCGCAGTAACGAATTCGACGAGCTCATCAAGCGGCACAAATCGTTGCGCAAGCTGGGCAGACTGATGTTCCGCACGTTCTCGTTCCGGTCGTTTCGTGCTGATGATCCGATCCTTGTAGCAGTGGACCATCTGCGCGCGCTCTATGGCGGCCGGAAATTGCCGGCGCAGGTGCCGCTCGCCTTTCTGACCCGCAAATGGCGACGCTGCGTGCGCCCGAACAGTGCCGATATCGACCTGCGCGCCTGGGAAGTGGCGGTCCTCGTTCACCTGCGAGAGCGTCTGAGGGCCGGTGACATCTGGGTCGAAGGCAGCCGGGCATGGCGCAGTTTCGAGGATTATCTTCTGCCTCGGCCGATCTTCGAGCTGATGCGCGCCGAGGGGCGGCTCGGGCTCGCACTCCCCGACAGCTTTGCCGAATGGCGAGCAGAACGGACCGCCACGCTCGATGCGAAGCTGAAAGAGCTGGCAAAGGCGGCGGCTGCCAATGCTATTCCGGATGCAGCGATTTCCGACAAGGGCCTGTCGATCTCGCCGATCCGCGAGGAGGAGCGCGACAGCATCGTCGCGCTCAGCCGCCGACTATATGTTCTGGTGCCACGGATCAGGATCACCAGCCTGCTTGCCGAGGTGCAAAGCTGGACCAAATTCCTCGACAGCTTCACGCATTATCGTACCGGTGAGACGGCAAACGACGAGGCAGCGCTGATGGCAGCGATCCTTGCCGACGCCACCAATGCCGGAGCCGAACGTATGGCGGAAAGCTCACGCGGCGTCACGATCCACCAGATGATGCTGATGGTGGACAGGCATATGCGATCGGAAACCTACGCCACGGCGACCGCCGTGCTGGTCGATGCGCAGCAGGCCCATCCCTTTGCCGCGATCTGGGGTGACGGCCATATCTCCTCCTCGGACGGACAGTTCTTTCCGGCTGGCGGGCGTGGCGAAGCCAGCCTCGACTACAATGCAAAATACGGCAAGCGACCGGGGGCGTCGATCTATGGCTTCCTGTCCAACCGTTTTGCTTCCTTCTTCTCCCGCATGATCCAGGCATCCGAGGGCGAAGCCCCCTACGTTCTCGACGGCCTCCTTCACAACGAAAGCTCCGTCGAAATCTATGAGCACGCAACCGATACCGCTGGCGCCACCGAAACGACGTTCTCCATGTTCCACGCCTTTGGCTACAGGCTCATTCCCCGTATCCGCAATCTCGGCAATCGCAGGCTCTTTGTCATTGATCGCGATCCGGCTTACGAACCGCTCGACGCGCTGATCGCTGGAACCGTCAACATGGATGTCGTCGAGCACCACTGGGATGAGGTCTTGCGGCTGAAGGCTTCGATCGCTGCAGGTTTGGTGCCGCCTTCCGTCATCCTCAAGAAGCTGGCAGCGTCGCCGCGACAAAACCGGCTGAACCAGGCCCTGCGCGAAATGGGCCGGATAGAACGCTCGATCTTCATCTGCGACTGGCTGCTCGATACGAAACTGCGCCGCAGATCGCATGCGATCCTCAACAAGGGTGAAAGCCGTCATGCTCTCGCACGCGCCATCTTCCTCCACCAGCTCGGCGAATTGCGCAACCGCGTCGCCGAAACCATGGCTTACCGCGCGTCCGGTCTTAACCTCGTCGTCAACGCCATCATCCTGTGGAACACTGTCTATCTCAGCCGTGCTGTCGATTATATCAGCAGTCAGGGTATTATCATTCCGGACGAGCTGCTCTCCCAGGTCGCACCACTACCATGGGCGCATATCGCGCTCACCGGCGACTACCTCTGGAACGAAATTGACCGACCCCTCGAACGCTTCAGGCCAATCCGGGCTAACCGCTTCAATCCAAACAACTTCAAATTCCCTTAGCGTGTATTAATGTAGAAATGCCCACGGAGCCCC
>NZ_JBHSLU010000095.1:0-24805 GCF_042655245.1 Allobosea massiliensis
GGCCGCTGCGACGCCGCAATCCGCAACCGCCTAAAGGCAATCGGCATGGGGGTCAGTTCTTCATGACGCAAAGGGGTCAGTTCCGAATGTCGCTGGACACCTTGATGCCGAGTTCGCCGAACAGGCCCGCTCTGACACGAATGCGCGCCGCCTCACGACCATCCCTGGCATCGGCGCCTTGAATGCCACCGCGCTCGTCGCGGCCATCGGAGATGTCAGCACCTTTGCGCGCGGGCGTGATCTGGCGGCCTGGCTCGGCCTCGTACCGCGACAGGTGACGACCGGAGGCCGTCCCAGGCTGCTGGGCATCACGAAGCGAGGAAGCAAATACCTGCGCAAGATGCTGATCCAGGGCGCGCGTTCCGCCATGCCGACGCTTTGCAAGAGCGACACCCGGCTGGGAAGTTGGCTGCGCGGGCTGCTGTCCCGGGCGCACACCAACACCGCCGTCGTCGCCCTCGCGGCCAAAATGGCGCGCACCGTCTGGGCGCTCCTGCGCCATGAACGCGTCTACGACAGCGCGGCTGGCGCGGCCTGAACCGGATCGGCCGGCCGAAGCGGGCGTCGACTCATGATATCTGCGAGCGGTGAGAGGAAGATGGCCTGACAGTCGATCGGTGTTCTGGAAGCCTCTGGCGAAAAATGGCGCTCGACGCCGTCCCCCTTATGAGGACCGGAACGCGCGAATCTCCATCTTGGCCAACGGCGCTGCAATGATGATCGCGCCGAGAGCGTCCATCGTCATCGCAATCCAGTGCAGGGCAAGGCCGACCCGTTCGGGCATGTCAACGTTCTTTGATCCGTGGCTTAAGCCGGGGCTCGGTCTCATCTCATAGCAGGAAAGGCGCGGGCCGTTCCAACTGGGACGGCTCCCGAGCGGAAACGCGGATCGCGTGGCCCCCCGGCAGCCACCACGGAATTCGTCCCGCCATGGGCGTTCCACCATGCCCGCGCTCCGCTTCTGCGAACGAATTGCAGATTGTATCGAAGAAGTTGTGAGCCAAAAGCCCGTTCAATAGAACGCGGTTGATAGAGCTCTTGAGGGAAGCCTCGCTTACATGTTGATCACACTGAAGCTCGCTACCGGCAGCATCCTGATTGGACTTGTCGTCCTCGGCCTCAAGATGCTGGCTTACTACTTGACCGGTAGCATCGCGCTCTACTCCGACGCCCTGGAAAGCGTCATCAATCTCGTGACCGCGCTCGCGGCTCTGACGGCCGTCCGCCTGGCTGCTCGACCGGCGAGCCACAGGCACCCGTACGGCTATCACAAAGCCGAGTATCTCTCGGCGGTGCTCGAGGGCGTTCTGATCGTGCTCGCCGCGCTCTCGATCCTGCGCGAAGCCTACTTCGGGTTCATCAGCCCGAAGCCGCTGGACGCTTCTTTCTCGGGGCTAGCGTTCAACGGACTGGCGAGCCTCATCAACGCGGCTTGGAGCTGGGTGCTCATCCGGGGCGGTCGCAAGAGCCGCTCGACGGCGCTGGAGGCCGATGGGCGTCACCTTCTGACCGACGTCATCACCTCGGCCGGCACGCTCGCCGGCGTCGGCCTGGTGTTCGCGACAGGATGGCAGGTCTTTGACCCCGGCCTGGCCGCCCTGGTGGCCATCAACATCCTTTGGTCCGGCTGGAGGCTTGTGAAGGACTCGGTCGCCGGCCTCATGGACGAGGCCGTCGCGCCGGAGATCCTCACGCGCATCCGTCACGTGATCTCGACCCATGCGGGTGGCGCGATCGAGGCACACGACGTACGGACCCGGCATGCCGGGCGCATGACGTTCATCGATTTCCACCTCGTCGTGCCGAGCACGATGCTGATTGCGGAGGCGCACGAGATCTGTGACCGGCTTGAGGGAGCGCTGAAAGCGGAGATCGAGGACGCCGTGACCACCATCCATGTCGAGCCCGAGAACAAAGCCAAGCATAGTGGCGTACTGGTTCTGTGATGGAAAGAACACGCCGAAAGGCTGGGAGCCGTATGCAAGACGATCAAAGTCGCCCTTCGCAACATCGCCACGAGAGATCTGAGCTCTGCAAAGCGATATGACCGCCAGAACAAGACTCAGCCGGCAAACCTCTCGCCTCCCGGAGCTGTGCGGCCGGCGCGCCCCACGACAAGTCGCCGGGGACCAAGTGGCCTGGACATCGGAGCCCAACCGCGTATGACTTCACCGCCCAAGGCCGAGGCCAATCGCGCCCAGCTGCAATCAGCATCCTATCGCCTGGCTGCGCTCGACCAGGAGTTCCTCCTCGGCGACTCCATGCGCGGCGTGCACTTTCTCCTGGAATACGCCAAGGCCGAGGAAGCCATGCGGGCCTGGGGCGTGCGCTCCACCATCGTCGTGTTCGGAAGCGCGCGGGTGCGCGAGGACGGCCCAGCGCAGCACGCGGAATGGTACCGGCAGGCCCGAGCCTTCGGGCGGATCGTCTCCGAGCGCGGCGGCGCGCTACACCCGGACGGAGGACTTCGCGACAATGTCATCGTCACGGGCGGCGGTCCCGGGTTGATGGAGGCGGCGAACCGAGGAGCACATGATGCGGGCGCGCCCTCGATCGGGTTCAACATTACACTGCCGCGCGAGCAGGACCCCAACCCGTACTCCACTCCGGAGCTGACCTTCCGCTTCCATTATTTTGCGATGCGCAAGATGCACCTCGCCATGAGGGCCAATGCGCTGGTCGTGTTTCCGGGCGGCTTCGGCACACTCGACGAGTTGTTCGAGATCCTTACCCTCAAGCAGACCGGCAAGGCGGTGCCGATCCCGATTCTCCTGGTCAACGAGGATTACTGGCGCGGGGTGGTCAACTTCGAGCAGCTGCTGAGCATGGGTATGGTTGCGGAAGAGGAGTTGCGAATCTTCGAGTTCGCGAGCAATGCGGAGGCGGCTTGGTCCATCCTCGAGCAGCACAAAGTCACTGTCCCGCCCCCGCCGTCGTTGCCGGAGCAAATCAGCAAGCCGGCCATGTGAGCCCGCCGGGTGCTGAGCCGTAGTTGAACCCAAACGCCTTGGCTCACGCTGCTCGGACCGCCGCTGAAGAGCGGCGCTCCCTCGGGTCGCGGTAGGCGAGCAGGCGCAGCGCGTTGGCAACGACGACAAGGGTCGAACCTTCGTGGAAGAGGACGGCGATCCCGATCTGGAGCCCGAGCACCGTCGCGGGAATCAGGAAGACCACCATGCCGAGACTGAGCCACAGGTTTTGACGGATGATGCCGCTCGTGCGCCGGCTCAGGCCCACCGCGAACGGCAGGTGCTCGAGGTCGTCGGCCATGAGCGCCACGTCCGCCGTCTCGAGCGCCACGTCCGAGCCCGCTGCGCCCATGGCGATCCCGACCGTCGCGTTCGCCATGGCGGGAGCGTCATTTACGCCATCGCCCACCATCGCCACCTTCTGCTGTGCGCGCAGCTTCTTGATCGCCTCGACCTTGTCCTCCGGCATCAGGTCGCCCCAGGCCTCGTCAATGCCGACCTGCCGCGCCACGGCATCCGCGACGCGCTGGTTGTCCCCGGAGATCATGATCATGCGCGAGATGCCGAGCTCGCGCAGCCGCGCGACCACGCGGGTCGCGGGCTCGCGCGGCGTGTCCATCAGCCCGAGCGCGCCAAGGTAGCGCTCGCCGCGCCGGACCACCATCGTGGTGCGCCCCTGCTCTTCAAGGCCCTCGATCGTGGTCTGCACGGCCGGCGGAAGCGGCGGCCCCTCAACCTCGGTGAACAACTCGCTTTTGCCGACGAACACGGGCTCGCCGTCGATCCTCGCCGCCAGGCCACGCCCGGTGATGCTGCGCAAATCCTGCGCGTTCGGGATTCCGACCGCGTTTCCGAGGCGCGCACGCCCGTCGCGGACCACCGCGGCCGCGAGGGGGTGATCGCTCAGACCTTCCACGCTGACCGCAACGATGAGGAGTTCGCGTTCGTCCACGCCCGGCGCTGGGAGCACGTCAGTGACGCGCGGCTTGCCCTCGGTCAGGGTCCCCGTCTTGTCGAAGGCGATGGCGCCGAGCGTGCCAAGGTTTTCGAGCGGGCCGCCCCCCTTGACCAGCACCCCGCCCCGGGCGGCTCGCGCGACACCGGAGAGGACGGCGCTTGGCGTAGCGATCGCGAGCGCGCAGGGGCTGGCGGCGACGAGCACGGCCATGGCTCGGTAAAAGCTGTCGCGGAACGGCTCGTCCACCACCACCCAGGCAAACAGCAGGAGCACCACGAACGCGAGGACGGCGGGAACGAAGGCGCGCTCGAAGCGGTCGGTGAAGCGCTGCGTCGGCGACTTCTGCGCCTCGGCCTCGCTCACCATACGAACGACACGGGCGAGCGTCGTGTCGGCCGCCCGCTTCGTGACCTGAATCTCAAGTGCTCCGCTGCCGTTGATAGTGCCGGCATAAACGCGATGCTCGGCTTCCACCCCGTCTGGCCTGGCGGCAGCGCGCTCGGGGTCATCGACCGGCTGCTTGTCGACGGGCACGCTTTCGCCGGTCACAGGGGCTTGGTCAACGCTGCTTATACCCCGGACGATGAATCCATCGGCCGGAATGCGCGCGTTCGGCTTTACAATAACCGTGTCGCCGATCACGAGGTCTTCGACCGGAACTTCGCGCACCGCCCCATCCCGCCGAACCTCCGCTGTTCGCGGCGCGAGCTCGGCGAGCGCCTCGATGGCGCGGCGCGCCCGCCCCATGGCGTAGTGCTCGAGCGCGTGGCCGAGACTGAACAGGAAGAGCAGCAGCGCGCCTTCGGCCCACTCCCCGAGCGCCGCCGCGCCAGCCGCCGCCACGAGCATGAGCGTATCGATCTCGAACCGGCCGATGCGGAGGGAGTCGACGGCCTCGCGCAGGGTGTAGAAGCCGCCAAAGCCGTAGGCCCCGATATACAACGCGAACGGTAGCCATGCGGGCGCACTGGTCGCGACCGAGATGAGATAGCCGAGGCCGAGCAGTGCCCCACAGATCAGGGCGAAATAGAGCTCGGTATTCTCGCCCAGCACGCCGCCATGGGCGTGGGCATGGGCATGCTCCTCATCGTGGCGATGCTCGCCGGCTGCATGCTCCTTTCGATGTGCGCGCTCGTCATCCTCGTGCTCATCATCCCCGTGCCTGTGTTCACGCCCGGAAGGTTCTCGTCCCTCCACCCGGACCACCTCCCGTGGCCCATCCTCCCGGACTCGCACACGCAATTCGTCAAGCACGCGACGGAGATCCTGCTCGGAGGTCGCTTCGCGGTCGAACTCGATCCGAAGCGGCCCGGCCGCCGACACCTCCGCCTCGACCACGCCCGGCATGCGCTGCAGCCGTTCCGCGATCGTGCGGGCCCGCCGTTGATGCTGAACCCCGTCCACCTCCCACAGAACATGGGCGAAGCGTTCGGTGAGGCGAGCGCCGGCGCTTTGGGCGATCTCCCGCACTCGCGCGAGGCTCAGCACCTCCGGGTCGTAGTGGATGCAGAGCTTGGCGGGCTCTTCGCCGGAAGCTGGGGCGATATGGACTCGTTCCATGCCCTCGCGGTCGGCCAGATCGCTGACGAGACGCCCGACGCACGCGTCGGCTTCGCCCGGTGCCTCCGGAAGAAGAACGGGCAAGTCCAATTGCAAGCGCTGAGCTGCGTTCTTGAGCATGGTTGGGCGGCTTTCAAGCGGTGAAAGAGGGATGTCGGAGCCGGAAGGCGCGATTGCGGCGCGAGCGTTCCTTGAGCTCGCGGTAGCTCGAGCCGTGCGCGGGTCCAATCATCCGCACCATGATAACGGCCGCGATCGCGATCAACATCACCCGAATAACCATCTGGATCTCCAGCGAGATTTGAAAAGCATCATAGCTGGCCTTGGGCTGGCCCGGACCACCGCTCAACTGTGTGGCCTGAGAGTTTTGCTTAGCCGAAGCGGCCGCAGCAACGGTGTCGTCGGTCAACGCGCTGTAGGAAAAAGGCCGGCCCAGCAAGGTGAGCACTAACCTACTCGTATGCCTCACTGGTCACGTCATCATTGGCCATCGTATCAGGTGCAACACATCGAGAACGAAAGCACCTTACTTCGTATTTGGACGGACAACCTCCTTCAAGGGCCCCAGACAGCGCAAGGTCACGAAGGTGACGAGGCTCAAGATTGCAGCGATGTCGTAGAGGCCAAACCCGACCGCGGCCCCGAGCGCACCGGTCGCCCACAGGCTTGCGGCCGTCGCTGTGCCGGACGCTTGTCCCGCATGCTTGAGAATGGCCCCGCCCCCGATGAAGCCGACGCCCGTGATCAGCCCTTCCAGGATTCGAGCCTGAGCGGTCGAGCCCTCGCCCAAGACGCGGATCGCGATCAGCACGAAGCCGCAGCTCGCGACGGCGACGAGCGGAAAGGTCCGGATCCCTGCGCTGCGCTCCTCTCGCTCCCGATCCCACCCAATGGGAAGGGCAAGGCCGTAAGCGATCGCAAGATCGACAAGGTGGGACGCTACCTCCCACCAGCTCAAAGATTCCAGCCTCATAGGGGACTTATAGCGTCGCCGAAGCCTGCTCGATAGTCGCGTTACGGTCGACTGGCCGGCCGGACTCAGCCACAGTAGCAGGTCTCAGCTCGCCTCCAGGCCTTACTGCCGCTGCGGACTCACGACGCTCACCTCAAGGACGGGCCAGATGACCGCGTGGTGGTCCAAGCGTCCGATGCAGCGACAAAACTGGAAGATAGCCGGTCCAGTTGGTGGGAGCGTCGAAAGGCGGGGCAACCTACCCCACCCAATGCGCTCCCGTGTGATTTGCCGATTCGTGACTAAAAGCGGCCTCCCCTGCCGCCCTCGTGACCGCCACCCCCCTGCATCATGCGCCGCGATGGCCGCGACCGCTCACCATGCCGCCCCGGTGGCCACCACCGCCCCGCATCATGCCGCCCCGATGACCGCCGCCGCCCTGCATCATGCCGCTGCGATGTCCGAAGCCCCGCGGGCGATGACCAATGGCCGGGCCGTGCTGCACAGTGTCGACGAGGCCGAACGCGTGAACGGCGCTCCGAATGTCCGGCATTCCCATAGGCGCCGCTTGGGCGCGTCCGCTGCTAAGCTGACCGCCGATCAATGCGCCCGCGGTTGCAAGCGCGAAGATGAATTTCTTCATGTATTTCTCCTGGCCGCCACCCCGGGACAGCGGAGAACAGGAACCTTTGGTTCAGGGAGCTGACCCGGTCAGTGTTAAAGAGGCCCGTCGCACGAGCAGGTCAGCGAGCTCGACCATTCTGCGATGTCTGGGGTAGCGCCTGCCATCCCATCCTGGCACCCATCGCGGGTATCCTGGCGGCGTCGCCTCGCGCGTTACGCGAGCGAGCGGGCTGACGGTGGCCTCGCCACGGAGGTGCCCGCGAGAGGGATGACCCACAACTGTGCACGGCGGGGCAATTGTCGGCCATGGGAGAGCGCTGGCCTAAAGAGAGACCAGCGGGTCGTAACCATGGCGCCGAGCAAGCCTGTCGAGTGGCGGGCCAACCTAAGCTCCGATCAGCCTCGCCGGATCTCAGGCCTCAGTAGCAGGTCTCGACCCAAGCGCGCCGCAGGCCGTGGCGCGTCCGAACCCACTGGCGCTCGAGCGCGCAGGCGGGCGCGTAACCTCGTCCGTAGCCATAGCCGTACACGGCCGGGGTGTAGCCGTATCCATAGCCGTAGGCGCTGGGATAGTAGCTCGACCCGTAGAGGCCATAGGCGCCGAGCCCCGCCGCGGCGGCAATGAAGGGCGCCGCCCCATAGAACCCGTGCCCCTGGTGGCGCCGGACGTGGTGGCCGCCGAAGCCGCCGTGCCCTCCCCAAACCGCCCGGTGCCCGAAGCCGCCGTGCCCTCCCCGGAAGCCATGACCAAAGCCGCCGTGGCCGCCGCCATGAAACCCTCCTCCGTGACCGCCGCCGTGGTGCTGCGCTAGAGCCGCTTGCGGCAGCATCGCCGCGCCAAGCCCCATGAGCAGGCCCATGATCATCCCGGTTCGTTTGTTCATGACTACCTCCGTCGCAAGCCCCCCGAACCCTCGCACCGAATCAACGCTCAACTTGCCGCAAAGCTCCCGAAGGCCGGTTCCACGGCACGCACCGTTCATGGCAACACTCCACTTGAGACTCGGCGGGGGCTTCGAAGAGTGCGGATTCCGATTCCGACCGGCCATCATTCCGATAATTGACCGGCCGGGATTCCGATAATTCTCCGGCCACCATTCCGATTAATGACCGGCCACCAGCCGGGGGTATGAGCGCTCTGGGTCAGGCACCAGTTTCCGGCTCCGGCTCCGCCGCAAGCCGTCACCGGAGCCGCCTCGCCTGGGCGTTCGGTCTAACGGTCGCCTACATGGCGGCCGAGGTGATCGGGGGCCTGATCACGGGCAGCTTGGCGCTGCTCGCCGATGCGGCCCACATGCTCACTGACGCCGGCGGGCTCGCCCTTGCGCTGTTGGCCATCCGATTCGCCGAGCGGCCGGCGACCCCGCAGAAGACGTACGGTTATCTCCGGACGGAGATCCTCTCAGCGTTGGCCAACGCCGTCGTGCTGCTGCTTTTGACCGTCTACATCCTCTACGAGGCCTACAAGCGCTTCCTCGCCCCGCCCGAGATCCTCTCCGGGCCGATGCTGGCGGTGGCGGCCGTCGGTCTCGTCGTCAACCTAATCAGCATGCGGCTGCTCGCTGGCGGATCGTCCGAGAGCCTCAACGTCCAGGGCGCCTATTTCGAGGTCTTGAGCGACATGCTGGGCTCGATCGGGGTGATCCTCGCGGCCCTCGTCATCATGTTCACCGGCTGGACGCTCGCCGACCCGATCATTGGCGCCGGGATCGGCCTCTTCATCGTGCCGCGGACCTGGCGGCTTCTGAAACAGGCCATGCACATCCTCATGGAAGGCACCCCGCCCGAGGTCGACATGAGCCTTCTCGAGACGGGCCTCCGCGAGATCCCCGGCGTCACCGCCGCGCACGAGCTTCATGTCTGGACGATCACCTCGGGCATCGATGCCATGAGCGGCCATGTCGTCGTCCGCGATATGGCGGAATCGAAGATGGTGCTTCGGGCCGCGCGCCAGCTCATGAAGGAGCGCTTCAACATCGACCACGTCACGATCCAGGTCGAGGACGAGGCCTTGCGCGCCGAGGAGGCCGTGCTGCGGGTTTGATCACGCCATGCAGCGAGCCGCTCCCACCCCGGAGAGCTATGGGACCCGGAGCAGGCGGGATCCGTCTGGAAAATGGCGATGCACGCGCTCGAGGATCGCCTGTCCCGCAGAGCAAAGGGCACCAGATGAAATCCCCGCGGCAGTCTCTTCTCTGGGCCGTTCTCCGGCGCCAGAATACGCGAGCAGCCGTCGTGAAATCTGCACGGCCTGCAACTTTCCCTTCGGGGCCTCGTTGTCCTGCGGTGATCCAAGGAGACGACAGCCGTGGGTTTGCTCGACAACATCTTCGGTGGCAATCAGGCCGGCCGCGGCGGGACTTCCCCGCTCACGCTCGCATTGCTTGCTCTGCTCGCCTATCGGACTTACCAGGGCAAGGGCCGCCTTGCGGACATGCTGGGCCGGACACCGGACGGCCGTCCACCGGGGCCTGCTACGGGAGACCGCGCGCCGGGCGGAAGCCGCGAGCCCCCGGGCGAGACCGCGGGCTCGCCTAGAGGCGGCGGGCTCGGGAACCTTCTCGGCGGCCTCTTCGGCGGCGCGGCAGGGCGGCCGACGGGAGGCGGCGGCGGTCTCGGCGATCTGCTGCGGGCGGTTTGGGCGGCGTGCTCGGCGGCGCAGCGGCCGGCACGCTCGTGAATGGCGGTCTCGGCGACCTGATGAGGCGGCTGCAGCAGACCGGCTACGGCGATACGGCCGATTCTTGGGTGGGTCGTGGTCCCAATCGCGCCATCGGCCCGGCCGAGCTGGAAGGTGCAATTGGACGCGACACATTGCAGTCCTTGGCAAGTGAAACGGGACGTCCCTACGACGAGGTCCTGTCAGAACTGAGCCAAAGCCTCCCCGACACGATCGACCAGCTCACGCCTGACGGACGCATGCCGACCGAAGACGAAGCGTCTCGCTGGGTCTGAAGGCGCCGACAGGCAAAGTTCGTGGCGGGGCGATCGGCGGAACGTCCTGATCCAACTGAGCCCTCACTCAGCCATGATACAGTGGTTTACCCGGATCGTTCAGGTCGACAAGGCCGTGCATTGCCCCTCGAGAACACCTCAAATCCACCCGCGGTAATATGCGAGCGCCACGAAGAAAGCCGCGAGGACCACGAGCCCAATCACCAGCTCTACCATGAGCCTGCGCCGTGTATGGCCGCGAGGATAGCCTGTCTTGCGATTATCCATTGTTCCACCTTCGGTTCGAACGGCTCCCAGGACTGCGGACTCCGCCGCGAGGACAGGTGATTCGGTCCTGTTGCATGTATTGTTTGTGTGAGAATCGCTGATGGCATCTTGGCGCAGAGCACACCCTCGCTATCGATGGCCTTGCCTGCTACGCCCTCGGGTCAGCGACGCCACTCCTCCGGGTTGGCCGTGGAAACTGCCGGTGCCGCGCCGCGTTGGTGACCGCGGCGCAGCTTCAGGGGTTGCTTGAAGGCCTCGACTGGCGCCGGGTGCATGAACGGCGCGAGACGCGCGTCCCTGTCGCGGCAAGTTGACCGTTCAGCACTGGCAAGCCGCTGGAATCCATGGTTGAATCGGTCTCGTGAGCGACGCGGCCGAACCTGTGACCAACGATCCGATCGCACTTCGGGCGATGCTCGCGGCGGAGCGTGCCGAGAATGAGCGGCTGCGCCAGATCATCAAGGAGTTGCAGCGCCATCGCTTCGGGCGTCGGGCCGAGAGCCTGCCGATCGACCAGCTGTTGCTCGGGCTCGAGGAGGCCGAGCAGATCGAGGCCGAGGGCCTCGCCGGCGAGGAAGCGGCTGATCCCGCCAAGCGCGCTGACCGGGTCGGGAAGCGTCGCGCCAACCGCGGCTCGTTGCCCGCGCACCTGCCGCGCATCGAGCAGGTTGTCGATATCCAGGATATGGCCTGCCCCTGCTGTCGCGGGCAGCTCCACATCATGGGCGAGGATGTGTCCGAACGCCTCGACATCGTGCCCGCCCAGTTCCGCGTGATCGTGACGCGTCGGCCGAAATACGCCTGCCGGACTTGCGAGGAGGTCGTGGTCCAGGCGCCGGCGCCCGCCAGGCTCGTCGAGGGCGGCATCCCGACAGAGGCCACGGTGGCCCATGTCCTGGTCGCGAAATATGCCGATCACCTCCCGCTCTACCGGCAGTCCCAGATCTATGCCCGGCAGGGCGTGAACCTGGATCGCTCGACCTTGGCCGACTGGGTCGGCAAGGCAGCCTTCCTGCTGCGGCCGGTACATGAGCGCTTGTTCGAGCGGCTGAAGGCGTCGACCAAGCTCTTCGCAGACGAGACCACGGCCCCTGTGCTCGATCCGGGCCGCGGCCGGACCAAGACCGGCCAACTCTTCGCCTACGCTCGCGACGAACGGCCCTGGGGCGGCGCCGATCCGCCGGGCGTGGTCTATCTCTATGCACCCGACCGCAAGGCGGAGCAGCCGATCCGGCATCTTCAAGGCTTCGCCGGCGTGCTGCAGGTGGACGGTTACGCCGGCTACAAGGCGCTGGCTGGCAGGAATGCCGTGAGCCTGGCCTTTTGCTGGAGCCACGCCCGGCGCAAGTTCTACGAACTGGCCGAGGCCGGCCCGGCGCCAATCGCTTCGGAAGCGCTCGCGAGCATCGCAGAACTCTACCGCATCGAGGGCGATATCCGCGGGCGCTCTGCCGAGGAACGACGCGACGCCCGCCAGGCCAGAAGCCGCCCCATCGTCGAGGCGCTGGAGCCGTGGCTGCGCGCCAAGCTTCTTCTCGTCAGCCAGAAGAGCAAGCTTGCCGAGGCGATCCGCTATGCTCTCTCGCGCTGGCAGGGCCTCTCTTGCTTCCTCGACGATGGCCGTATCGAGATCGACTCCAACGTGGTCGAGCGCGCCATCAGACCAATCGCCCTGAACCGCAAGAATGCACTGTTCGCGGGCAGCGACGGCGGCGCCGAGCATTGGGCCGTCATCGCCTCCCTCGTGGAGACCTGCAAGCTCAACGCCGTCGACCCGCAAGCCTATCTCGGCGACGTCATCGCCCGCATCGTCGCCGGCCATCCCCAGAGCCAGATCGATGAGCTCCTGCCGTGGGCCTACGCACCGGCCCCGCTCAAGGCCGTGGCCTGAGAACAGCGCATACATCCCATCGCATTCGACCTCACCGGCGGCGAAAAGGGCGATGCGCCGCATTTCCCGATCCTGCTCGGGCTCGGCCCGGATCTCGATCCGCGGGCCGCTGTCGGTGACAAGGGCTACGCCAGCAGGGCCAACCGGCAAGCGGCGCGCTCACGCGGCATCATCCCGGTCATTCCGCACAAGGCCAACGAGAAGGACAAGCCCGCCTTCTTCGCCAAGGCCCTCTATCGCGGGCGAGCTCGCATCGAGCAGGCCGTTGGAAAGCTCAAACGCTTCAAGCGCGTTGCCCTACGCTGCGAAAAGACCAAGCGAAATTTCGCAGCCATTGTCGCTCTCGCCGCAGCATTCGTCTTGGTAAAATCCGTCCACACCGCCTAGGTTGGAGGTGTAGTTGTACAGGGTCTTGAACCGCGCCTTCAGCTCGGTGATCTCAAGACGGACCTGCTCGAGCGCCTCGGCTTGGCGGATGTGGTGGTGGGTGGGCGAGCGATCACCTCGACCATCCACAGCGTCCAGAATTCCATGCGTAAGAGCAGCGTTGAAGCCGCGGGTCGCATGCACGCGCTCGCGAACCTTGCCATTGATACGCCGCTGCAGCCGCGGCAGGACGGCGATCTGCAACGGCAGCATCATCAGGGCCGCCAAGGCGAGCGCGACGTTCTGCATGAACAGGAACACCACGCTCGTGACGAGCGTGCGACCTTGGATCAGCGGCACGACAAGCAGGCTGCCGCCGAAATAGCCGATCGGCTCGCATTCCTGGATCGCCACCGCGGCGAGGGTTGACCGGCCGCGCGGACAGCGTTCCGCACGCCGGCGCCGGATCACTGCGAGCCGGATGCGTCGGACGATGCGTTCACTGACTCGGCCCCGGACTACGTTTGCGGTGTATTTGATCAAGCTGTTGGCCGTGGGGACGAGCAGGTAACTGGCGCAGAGCGCAAACAGCAACGCCTCCGAATCAAGCGCGATGCCGAGGAAATCCATCTTCGGCCCATGCTCGGCTAGCGCGTGATTGATGATGTGCTTCGGCAGCAGCAGCAGGACGTAGGTGGCCGGGATGGTGAGGACGGACAAGACCACCAAGCGGACCTGAAATGGCACTGTGGCGCGCAGCACGAAGCGCTCGAGAGTGGGAAAGGCCTTCTTCGAGTCTGCTAACGCGTCATCTACCCTCCGCGCGCGTCCGCGCCGCCAATGTACAACGGCGGACCACACGAGCCGCAGCAGATGCCATCCCAGCCAAGCCGGCGTGACCACCAGCACGATGACGAAGATCGGCAGCATCCAGTGATGGTCTTGCGGGGTGTGGACCCACACGACCATGTGCATCAGGCGGTAAAGCTGCTCGACGGTGTCTTGCAACACCGTTCAGCTCCTCGTCGGTCCAGGCGTTTTCCCTCTTGGTCTCATCACGCGTCCTCGCTCCCTCGTTGACCGCCCGGCATAGGAGCGGCCCCCCGGGTCTCGACGGGGAGCCGCTCCCGCTCCCATCGCGCGCGCGGGGGCAGTGCTTCGCGATGGAACTCGATGACGACAATCACGTAGCCGGATGCTCATCCCTGGCCTGCCCTCGGGCATTTTCCTGATCCAGCCCGCCTAGCCGATCGCCCGCCGCAGCCACTGGGCGTAGTAGCGCGCCAGGATCACGATCCGCCGTTGCTCGTTGTCGGGCTGGTACCAAGCCCCTCCGGTGCTCGACGGCAACGCCAGGAGCTGCGGATAACGGGCGACGATTTCACCGCTCGGAGCCAGGAGGAGCGCGTCCCCTTCGAGGTAGTCCGTCTCCCCTCCGCCGCCGCCTCGGCCACCGCCACCTCCGCCACTGCCCCCTCCTCCGCCACCCCCGCCGACGTAGGCAGACAGCGTCAATCCGGTGAGGCGGACCACCAGTCTCTGACCACCAAGACGGTCGGCGAACACGGCCTGCAGCTCGGCTGTCATCGTCGAACGGATCAACTCGGCCGTCGGGCCGAGACCAAGGGCCAGGAGGCGATCGACGTCCACCACAACGGAAGAGGGCGCACGTCCGGCGCCGCGCACGCGAGGGGCTGCACTCGAGACCGCAGGAACGAATGCGCTCACGGCGGCCGACGAGGCAGCGAGGAACGAGCGGCGTGAGATCCGAGTCATGGTCATCTCCTGTGTCATCGACCATCGGGCGTGCGCAGCCCAATCCAGAGATCCTTGACCTGGTCGAAGTGGCGCTTTGCGTCGTAGCTGGGGGCCCTGAGCGCGAGAACGCGGGCTGAGAGCCGGCCGACCGCGGACAGCACGCTGTAGGATGCGACGACCCTGTCGCGTTGGGCCGTGACGAGGTTCACTCGCGCGTTGAGCAGCTCCTGCTGCGCGTTGAGGACCTCGAGGGTCGTGCGTTGTCCGACGCGCGCCTCTTCGCGCACGCCGGTGAGCGCGATCTCGCTCGCTTGGATTTGCGTCTGGGCCGCGGTGATCTGGGCCTTGGTGGCTTCGAGCTGTCCCCAAGCAGACAGCACGGCGGCGCGGACCTGATCACGGGTGACCTCGACCTCGATGCGGCGCTGGCCGGCCGTTTCCTTGGCCTGGCGCGTGCGGGCATAAACCTCGCCGCCCTCATAGATCGGGACCGTCAGGCGCACCACGGCAGTGGCGGCGGTCCGAGCGTCGCCGCGTGTTTCGACGTCGGAGCGGCGCGAGAGTCCGGCGCTGAGGCCGAGCGAGGGATAGAGTTCACCTTCGACGACCTTGACCTCGAGCTCGGCCGCATCGACGCCGTGCAGGGACGCTTTGATCGCCGGGTGCTCCGCGAGCGCCGGGAGACTGCGGGGAAGCCAGCGATCGGCGGGCGGCCCTGGGGCCAGCGTCTTCGGATCGACGCCGATCACCTGACGGTAGCGCGCAATGCTGGCGCGCAGGTTGGCTTCGGCGAGGCTGACCTGCGACCGGCTTCCGGCGAGTCGCGCCTCCGCTTGCGACACGTCCGTGCGCGTGACCTGGCCCGCCTCGTAGCGCTCGCGCGTCTGGCTGAGCTGCTCGTTCAGGAGCTCGACGTTGTTGCGTTGCAGATCCAGAATCGCCGTGTCGCGCAACACGTTCATGTACGCGGAGACCGCATCGAAGAGCAGGTTCTGCTCCGTGTTGCGCAGCGCCTCGCGGGCGCCGAAGACTTGCGACTCGGCCGTGCGCACATTGTTGCGCGTCCGAAAGCCGTCGAAGAGCGTCTGGTTGAGAGTGATCCCCGCCCCGCGCGGAAACAGAGAGCCGGATTGGCCGCTGGCCCCTTCCATGCCGCCCGGTGTCGAACTGCGCATCGCCGCGACACCTGCGTCGGCCTCGGCGGAAATGCGCGGCCGATAGCCAGAGAGCGCCCGCGGCACGTTCTCGTCCACAGCCCGCAAGCTCGCCCGCTCGGCGTTAAGCTGGGGGTTTGCCCCATAAGCCCGCGCCAGCGCACCCGGCAGGGTCTCGGCGGCCGCTCCATACACGCCAAACGCGACGGCGACGCTTGCAAGCACGCCGGTCAGGAGGAGCTCGATGGTCCGTCGCGCGTGGCGATCACGTCCTTGGCACGGGGTACTGTTTCGCCGGTTACTGCCCCACGGGCATGGGGCCGTGACGCGTTCGAACGAGATGCCCAGCGATGGGACGGCGTGAGCCATCAGCGTGAACCGTCGCGCAAAGCGGGCTTCTGCCCCGTTTGGTTGTTCGGTGCAGCCTCCCCTCCTGGCTCCACGCAATGCGG
The DNA here is from genome assembly GCF_042655245.1 of Allobosea massiliensis. Classification (NCBI taxonomy): domain Bacteria; kingdom Pseudomonadati; phylum Pseudomonadota; class Alphaproteobacteria; order Hyphomicrobiales; family Alloboseaceae; genus Allobosea; species Allobosea massiliensis. The sequence goes on from NZ_JBHSLU010000095.1 coordinate 15,907, forward strand.
CCGCTCATCCTCGAGCGGGTTTCTCGGCCGGGAGGTGGTCGCCGCAACACCTGGCAGCCGCAACACGCGCAAAGGGTCATGCGGTCCGGCAATGCAGTCCGCCTGCCGAGGCGGGCTGCCGACCGGCAGAACGAGATGCGAGGCGATCAGGATGACGGAGGGTAAAATCATGGACTTGCTTGCGTCGTCGGCTGAGAAGGGGTCGCCTGGAGAGATCCCGGATCGTTCACCCAGGCGGAGCGCGAAGGGTGCGGTAGAGTTCGTTCACCCCGTCGCTGAAATCCTCCCCCGCATTCTTCGAACAAAAGGTGCGCAGAAACTCCGCCTGCTTCAGCAAAGGGAACGCCGGGGGCGTAAGGTCGAGTCCTTCGTCCTTGCCCGCAGGCGCCCGGATCAGAAGCCCGTTCATGTAGCTCTGCGCCCAGGCGAAGAAGTTCTTCTCGACATCAGGGCGACCGGCGATCTCGCGAAGAAAAACCTGGCAGCTCGCGGCGCCGATGCCGACGATCTTCACTGATTGGGCCTGGGCTTGTCCGGCCATGAGACCTGCGATTGTTGCGAGAACCGCGGGCAACGCGGATCTGGCCTGGAGCGCGCTGCCGCGGAGGGTTGGTGTCGGCATCGATTTCTCCTGAGCTCTGTCGGACCGCCGCATTCCCGTTGCCCCTTCATTCAGCCGCTTGCCTAGCTGGCACATGTTCTTCCGTGTCTGGCGTGTCCGGCAGCTCCGGCTCGTGATGAGAGTCGACGCACGCCCGCGCCTTGTGTCCGGAGAAGCGGGCATACAGCGCTGGCAGCACCACGAGGGTCAGGATGGTCGCGCTGATCAGGCCGCCGATGACCACGGTCGCCAACGGTTTCTGGACCTCGGCTCCCGTTCCGGTGGCGAGTGCCATGGGCACGAAGCCGAGCGAGGCGACGAGCGCCGTCATGGCGACCGGGCGCAGGCGCACCAGCGCCCCCTCATAGATCGCCTCGAGCTTCGGCACGTCGTCATCCATGAGCTGCTTGATGAAAGTCAGCATGACGAGACCGTTCAGCACCGCGACGCCCGACAACGCGATGAAGCCCACCGCGGCGGAGACCGAGAACGGCATGTCGCGCAGCCACAGGGCGAAGATCCCGCCCGTCAGCGCCAGCGGCACGGCGCTGAACACCAGGAGTGCGTCGCGTGCTGACCCGAGTGCGCTGAACAGAAGCAGGAAGATCAGGACGAAGCACGCCGGCACCACGATCATGAGCCGCTGGCGTGCGGCCGCCAGGTTCTCGAACTGGCCGCCCCAGGTGATGTAGTAGCCGGCGGGCAGCTGGACCTCTTGGGCGATCCTCGCTTGCGCCTCGTTGACGAGCGAAGCGATGTCGCGTCCGCGCACGTTGGCAGTGACGACGACGCGCCGCTTGCCGTTCTCGCGGCTGATCTGGTTGGGTCCTTCCGCGATCTCGATGCTGGCCACCTCCCGCAGAGGAATGGTCGCCCCAGTGGCTCCTTGGCCGGCAGCCGCCGGAAGAGGCACCGGCAGATTCAAGAGCGCGTCGACATCGGCGCGGATGCCGTCCGGCAGACGCACGACGATGTCGAAACGCCGGTCGCCCTCGAACACGAGGCCGGCCTCTCGTCCCCCGATCGCCGTGCCGATCACGTCCTGAACGGCCGTGAGGCTCAAGCCGCGGCGCTCGATCTCGTCGCGGTCGATCTTGATCTCCTGGAACGGAAGGCCTGTCGCCTGCTCGACCGAGACGTCAGCCGCGCCCTCAAGCCCGCGCAGGATGTTGGCGATCTGGTTGGCGGCCGCGAGCATCGGCTCGAACTCCTCGCCGAAGACCTTGACGGCGAGATCGCCACGGGTGCCCGCAAGCAGCTCGTTGAAGCGCATCTGGATCGGCTGCGTGAAGGACAGGTTGTTGCCGGGAAGCCTGCCGACCGCCGCCTCCATGTCCTTGATCAGCTGCTCCTTCGAAAGGTTGGGGTCGGGCCATTCCTCCTGCGGCTTGAGGATGATAAAGGTGTCGGACGCGTTCGGCGGCATCGGGTCGGCTGCGACCTCCGCCGTGCCCGTCTTCGAGAACACGAACGCGACCTGCGGAAAGCGGCTGATCGCCTTCTCGACCGCGAACTGCATCTCCTGCGACTGGGACAGCGATGTCGACGGGATGCGCAGCGCCTGCATGGCGATGTTCTTCTCATCGAGGGTCGGGATAAACTCCTGGCCGAGCCGGGTGAACAAGCCCGCGCTGGCGGCGAAGAGGAGAACGGCCCCGAGGATGAACGACACCGGGAACCGGATGGCTCGTCGCAGCACCGGCCGGTACACGGCCTTGAGGCCGCGCACGAAGAAGTTCTCCTTCTCCTGCACGCGTCCGGTGATCACGATGGCGATCATCGCCGGCACGAAGGTCAGCGAGAGCACGAAGGCGGCGACGAGCGCGATGATGACGGTGAGCGCCATTGGCTCGAACATCTTGCCCTCGACGCCCGTGAAGGTCAGGAGCGGTGCATAAACGAGGATGATGATGGCCTGCCCGTAGACCGATGGGCCAATCATCTCCTCGGCCGACTCGCGCACGGTCGTCAGGCGCTCGCCTAAGCTCAGCTTCCGGCCGAACTCGTGCTGCCGTTCGGCCAAGTGCCTCAGGCTGTTCTCGGCGATGATGACCGCGCCGTCGACGATGAGACCGAAGTCGAGCGCGCCGAGGCTCATCAGGTTGGCGCTGATCCTACCCTGCACCATCCCGGTCATAGTGAGGAGCATCGCGATCGGGATCACAAGCGCCGTGATGAGCGCCGCTCGGAAGTTGCCGAGGAGCAGGAACAGCACCAGGATGACGAGCCCGGCGCCCTCGGCCAGGTTTTTGCTCACCGTCTTTACGGTGGCGTTGACCAGGAGCGTGCGGTTCAGGACGGTCTTGGCGATGATGCCCGGCGGCAGCGACTTGTTGATCGTCTGCATCTTGGCGTCGACGGCCGCCGCGACCGTGCGGCTGTTGCCGCCGATCAGCATCAGCGCGGTGCCGACCACCACCTCCTGGCCATTCTCGCTCGCGCTGCCGGTCCGGAGCTCCTTTCCGATAGTGACCTCGGCGACGTCCCTCACCCGGATCGGCACGCCTTCCCGGGTCGCGACGACGATGCCGCCGATCTCGCTCATCCGCTCGACGCGCCCGCCCGAGCGCACGACGAAGCCCTCGCCGTTGCGCTCGACATAGCCTGCACCGCGGCTGACGTTGTTGGCCTCGATGGCTGTGGCGATCTCGCCAAATGACAGCCCGTAGCCGATCAGCTTCGCCGGGTCGGGCTGGACGTGGTACTGCTTCTCGTAGCCGCCGATCGAGTCGACGCCCGCGACCCCCGGAACGCTCTTCAGCTGAGGCCGGATGATCCAGTCCTGGACCGTGCGCAGATAGGCGGCGCGCTGGAAGTCGTCGGTGAGACGCTGGCCCTCGGGGGTGAGGTACGTGCCATCGCTCTGCCAGCCGGGCTTGCCGTCCTGGATAGGTGCGGGCGGGCGCTCAGCACCGGCGCCATTCGCCCCGTGAGCTCCGCCCTTAGCGGGCGCCGTGCTGGCCTCAGTACCCTTCCCTGCGCCCTCTCCGACCCCTGCCGGTAGCACATACTCGACCGTGTACATGTAGATCTCGCCGAGACCGGTGGAAATCGGGCCCATCCGGGGCTCGGCGCCGGGCGGCAGGCTGCTCTTGGCGTCGGTCAGGCGCTCGTTGACCTGCTGACGGGCGAAATAGATGTCGGTCTTTTCGCTAAAGACGGCGGTCACCTGCGAGAAGCCGTTTCGCGACAGCGAGCGCGTGTACTCGAGCCCGGCAATTCCGGCGAGCGTCGTCTCGATCGGGAACGTGACCTGCTTCTCGATATCGTAGGGGGAGAGAGCCGTCGCTGTCGTGTTGATCTGGACCTGGTTGTTGGTGATGTCCGGAACGGCGTCGATCGGCAGCTTGGTCAGCGAGTAGACGCCGAAGGCGGCCGCGAGCAAGGTGACGAGCACCACGACCCAGCGGTGATGAACCGAGAAAGCAAGGATGCGGGCAATCATGAGACTTGGCCTTAGTGGGCGTGGGAGGCTTCGGACTTGCCGAGCTCGGCTTTGAGCGTGAAGGTGTTGGCGACCGCGATTTCCTCGCCGGGATCGAGCCCGAACACGATCTCGGTCGACTGCCCATCTGTGCGGCCGAGCACGACCTCGCGCTTCTCGAACCCCTCCGGTGTGCGCACGAACACGACCTGGTCCTTGCCGACGGTCTGGAGCGCGGTCTTCGGCACGACGAGGGGAGCCTTCTGCTCCTCGACGACGATCCCGGCGGTCACGAAAGCGCCCGGCTGCCACACGCCGCTCTTGTTGGAGATCTGAGCCACGACGCGGGCGGAGCGTGTCTCCGGATTGAGCATCGGGCTCTTGAAAACGATCTTGCCGTCAGCCCGCTCGTTCATGCCGCCCGCCGTAACCTGGACCGCTTGGCCCTCCTTCACTAAGGGCAGGTCGCGTGGAGACACGGCGAGATCGACCCAAACTTGCGACAGGTCGGCGATCCCATAGAGTTCCTTGGGCTGGCCCTCGCCGCCGACAGCCGCCCCGAGATTGACGAGGCGCTCGACGATGCGGCCGGCAAGCGGCGCGCGGAGCTCGTAGCGCTGCAGGGCGGTCGACTGGCGTGACAGGCCGGCGATCTCCTTGTCGGGTACGCTCAGAGCCGTGAGCTTCTGGCGGGCGAGGTCGAAGCGCAGCTGCGCTTCCGAGAAGGTGGTGCGGGCGCGCAGGAACTGCTGCTCGGCGGTGATGTTCTTCTGGAACAGCATCTGCTCGCGCTCAAAGAGCGTCTTCTGCAGGTCGAAGTTGACCTGAGCGCCGAGGTACTCGCTCTTGGCGTCGGCTACTTCGCGGCTGTCCAGGACGGCGACGACCTCGCCCTTCGCGACGCTATCACCGAGCTGCTTGTTGAGGTCTGCTACGGTTCCAACCACCTTCGCCGCAACGCGCGCGATCCGGTCCGCCGCGGGAACGACCGTGCCCGGAACGGTCAGGCGCCGCGCGAGCGTGCCGTCGGAGGCTTTGGCCGTCTCGATCTTGGCCGCGGCGATCTGATCGGCGGCGAGCTTGAGCACGCCCTCCTTGCCCTCTTCCTTCTCAGCACCCCCGGCTCCATGGCCATGACCATCGTCCTTGCCGCCGCCATGGGCCTCCTTGCCCTCGGCCTGCTTCGGGGGGGCCTTCGGGGGCTCCTGGGCGCTGAGTTGAGCAAGCCCCGGCAGAGGCACGGCGCCTATGACGGTTCGGGCGGTCCGCGAGACCTCCGGAACGATGCTCGCGACGGCAACGCCGACGACGAGCGCGACGATGATGAAGAGAAAGCGCAGGAACATACCACCACCTCCGACAGGTGCTCGCGGAGCGAACCGGTCGAGGCCTTGCCTGCTGTGCAGGCGCGGCCCAATGCTCAACCGCCCAAGCCCATTAAGACGAGCTTGGGATGAGGCCTGAGGCGGCTCGTGTCCGAGCCGCGTCAGACCTCAGGGCGGTCAGGCGCGGGGTGGCTTGAAGGGAAGGGAGCCCGGACCGGGCCGGGGCGCTGCGTCAGATCTCGCGGGGTGATCCGCGGCTGAGCGGACGCGCTCGACCGAGACGGCGCTCCAGGACGGCCGGACGGCCGAATGGCAGGCGCAATGCGCATGCTGGACGAGCCCAGCATCCCCGGAAGGGCTCGGGACATCTGTGTCCCCAGTGGTGTTCGTGATCGCGGCCGAGGCGAGGTCCGGAACAGGGCCGGTCGCAAAGCCCTGAAGCGGCACCATCAGTGTCAAGAAGATGACCATAGCCATGGCATGCGCGATCAACGCCTGCCACAACGGGCGGCGCTTTCCATTCGCGCATCGGGTGGTCCGTGAAGCCATGGCCTTGATGGAGTAAGCGCCTGTGGTTAGCGGCTGGTTACGTCGACGTTATAGCGGCCCTTACCGACCTCGGTCGACCCCGTCTTGAGGGTCACGGTCGCCCGGAACTTACCCTCGACCGGGAAGTCGACCTTGCCCGATAGCATGTTGTCGCTAGCGGGCTTGAGTTCAAGTGTCTTCTGCTCATTGCCCTTGGCCAGCACCATCGCGGTCGCGCTGAACTTTGACGCGTCGACCTTCTTCTCCTTGTCGTCGAGGACGTAGAGCATGGCATCCGTGCCCTTGACTACGAGCTCGGCTTCGTAGGAACCGATCTTCTGGACCTGGCCGCCGTGCTCCGCCCCGTGCGAATGCGCTTGCGCCAGGGCGAGTGCGGGAGAGAGGGCGAGAGCCGCTACCAAGAGCATACGGAAATTAGACATTAGTCACCTCATCATGATGTGTGTCAGGAGAAATCCGAACGCAGATCGAACGACACGCTGTCTTGCAGCGGAACTTGGCCCAAACTGAGGTGCCGCAGGCCTCCCTGACTGGCCCGCAACCCTTCAGCCCGTGAGACAGTCACGCCGCGCATGCCGGGCGAACTCACTCTATTGATTGCGGTTTCCGAACAGGGCGAGCAGGAACTGGAACATGTTGATGAAGTCGAGATAGAGGGTCAGCGCGCCGAAGATCGATGCCTTGGCCGCGGCCTCGCCGTCTGCCGAGCCGAGCTCGTAGACGTACATCTCCTTGAGCTTCTGCGTGTCATAGGCGGTGAGCCCCGCGAAGATCAGTACGCCGATGACCGAAATCGCGAACTGCAACGCGCTCGAAGCCAGGAAGATGTTGACGAGCGAGGCGATGATGAGCCCGATTACGCCCATGACCAGGAACGAGCCCATCCCTGACAGGCTGCGCGAGGTGCTGTAGCCCCAAAGGCTGAGCGCGCCAAAGGACGCGGCCGCAATGAAGAACACTTGCACCACGCTGGCCCCGGTGTAGCGGATGAGCAGCGTCGAGAGCGAGGCGCCCATCACAGCCGCGAAGGCGAGGAAGGTTGTCCGCGCAGTCGCCGCCGACATGCGGTCCATCCGGAACGAGAAGAAGAAGATGAAGGCAAGCGGCGCCAGCGCCAACACCCACATCAGGGGCGTCGCGTAGAGCAGCCGGCCGAAGCTGGTCAGGGGAATGCTGCCGATCCGGGCGACGGCGTCGGCCTGAGAGCCCGCAACGGCGAGCTTGTTGACCCCGAGCGCCACCAGCGCCGACAGCGCCAGCCCCAGCACCATGTTGTTGTACACGCCGACCATGAAGGCGCGCAGGCCCTGGTCGACCTCGGCTTGGCTCCGGGCAAGAGGCGAGCTGCCCCAGGTGGGGGGTCTTGAATCGTACCGTTCCATCGCTGTCTCCCGTTTTAAACCTATTCAGGCTTTCTGCGGCTTTTCCGCGGCCCGGAGCGCCTCAGTCTCGACCTGGATCGTCACATGGTCGGCGTCAAACTCGTCCGCCAAGATCCGACGCGCATCGGTGAGAATACGTTCCGCTTGCGCCATGTCGACGACCACGAGATGCGCACTCATCGCGTCAATCCCGGAGGCGGCGACCGACACGTGCACGTCGTGCACCGCCGTCACGCCCGGGATGGCGAGCAGCTGGCGCTCGACGAGGCGGACAACGTAAAGCCTGATATCCGAGCCCTTTCTGACCAGCTCAGCTCCGCAACTGCCGATGTTCTGAACCTCCCGGCGATGCGGCAGCAACCCTTGCGAATAAGCTTGGGCCAGAGCGAGCGCGGGAACAAGGGCGAAGCTCGCCGTGAACAGGATCCGTAGCTTCAGCATCGAGAGCCTCGCGTGGTGCTGCCTTCAACGCGGATATGAGGGTTCGAGGGCTTGTCGGGCACCTTTGCTGGACAGTGCTCGCCGCCGAGCTTGTTCAAGCTGAGGTCCTGCCAGCTCCTTCGGTTGCGGATCGGAGAGCGGTGCGGGGATCGTCGTGGCTGAACCACCGCGACAATCATCAGCATCACGCCGACCGTAATCGCGACATCGGCCATGTTGAAGGCTGGCCAGTGCCAAGCTCCGACATGAAAATCCAGGAAGTCCGTGACGGCGCCCTGGCGCACACGATCGACGAGGTTCCCGGTCGCGCCGCCCGCGATGAGGCCAAGGCCGAGGGTCTCGCGCGGCTGCTCGCTGCGCATCGCCCAGACGAGAAGGCCCGCCGCGACGGACCCGGTGATCCCTGCCAGCAGCATGGGCCGATCCGCAAAGGCGCCGCTTAGCAGGCCGAAGCTGACCCCTGGATTGAATCCGAGTGTCAGATTGAGGACTGGCGTGACCTCGATCACGCGAGGCGGCACCATGACGAGGCTCTGGATAAGCCACTTCGTGCCAAGATCTGCGACGAGTGCAACCGCAAACGCCAGGAGCGCCATCCCCGTGCGAGACCAGGTTGGGCTCATGACGCGAGCACGCTCTCCGGATTGCCAGGTCATGGACTCGCGGCCTGACCGCAGGACGGGCAGAACTTGGCGCCGGGCTCAAGGCTGGCTCCGCATTTCGAACACTTTGCTTCTTCCGGCCCGAGACGCTCGCCGCACTGGCCGCAGAACCGTGCCGAGGGTGCGTTGTCGGACCGGCAGCTCGGGCAGACAACCACGCGGACGGGCTCGGCCGTATCGCATTGATGCCCGGGCGCGGGGCTTTGCGGAGCCGCGGGCCAACCTGGAGTTGGGGCGCCCGGCCCGGGGCCCGGCGCCCCCCAAGGCCCACCGCCGTAGGACCCGTGCCCGCCACCGTGGCCGCCATGACCTCCGCCAAAGCCGCCGCCGTGACCGCCGCGAAGGCCCCCTAGCAAGTCCCGTAGAAAGCTCATGGTTTGCTCCTCTGGTGCATGTTTGAGCTCTGCTGAGCTAAGTGTCAACGGCGGTCGGATTCCAGGCCATCGTGGCGGAGTAAAAGCAGGCCACTGGCGTTGGTGAGCGGCGGATATGGCGAGGGCCCCGATCGGGGCCCT
>NZ_JBHSLU010000096.1:0-44621 GCF_042655245.1 Allobosea massiliensis
TTCCAGACGCGTAACCGCATGACTATCAATATGGCTATCCATATCGACAGTCAGCTACCGCCTCTTGATCAGCGCAAGATGGCCCTCCTCGGAGGCGTACCCGATATCGAGCGTCTGGCCGTAGAAGACGTAAGGCGTTGCGAACAGATTCTCCATGACGAAGGACGAGGTGCCGCCCTCGGCGGAGCCGGGCGTCACCACCACCAGTTCGTCACCGCCCCAGCGGGCGATCAGGGCGTTGGCCGGCAGTCTGGTCATCAGCCGCAACGCGATCTCGCGCAGGACATAGTCGCCGGCGTCATGACCCAGCGTGTCGTTGATGCGCTTGAAGCGGTTGAGGTCGAGGAAATAGACGCATGCCGTGGCTGCGCCGGTGATCGCCCTGTCGAATTGCTCGGACAGGCCCCGGCGGTTCAAGAGGCCGGTCAGCAGGTCGTGCGACGCCTGGTGCTCAAGCGTCTCGGTGCGCTCGCGGACCTTGTTCTCCAGCGTCTGGTTGGCGTCGAGGATTTCGGCCATCAGCTCGCTGTTGCGCTGACCAAGTTGCACGGACTGCAGCAGCAGGATGCGGTTGGCCCTGTGGCCGGCGATCATCACGCCACAAAAGACGAATCCCAGCAGGCCGATCACCGAATCGGGACCGCTTTCCAGTATCAGCCGGATGGCGCCGGGAACCATGAGCGTCGCGATGTAGAGCGGACCGACGATTCCGAAGGGCGAGAGAATGCCGATCGCACCCGCGGCCATGCCGGCCAGAACGATGCTCGTCGCGAATTTCACCAGCGGGTCGGCCACGCCCAGCAGCAGCCAGGCGAGGACGGCCCAGCTCACGGCCGCGGCCAGCTTGCCCAGGCCGGCGATGAAGATTTCGCGTTCCGGCGTCGGCCCCTGCCCCCGCGCCATCGCAGCCCCCATGGCCCTATGGCCGGCAATGCGCACGAGAGAAACCAGCGTGACGAGGCCGAACCACCACCAGACCCAGGTCACCCCAGCGGCGGCCGCAAGAACCGAGACCGCCGTGGATGCGACATAATTGACGAAGAGCGCGGGGAGATAATTGCGCCGAACGATCGGGACCAGTGCGGCGGCAACCTGACCCGACTGGCGCGAGGGCGGGGTGGGATGCGTGGTCAACCGGCTCGTCCAGCTTAAGAGACTCACAATGTGAGTGTCACTCATACAAGACAAATCGGTATCCAAACGTAAACAGTCCGCGCATGGGGCAGGAGCCGCTCAGGCTCCCGCCCCATGCTGTCACAATGCCTCCGAGGATGGGGGGCCCGCCTTGCCCCCTCACGTGGCGCTACTCGGCCGGCGTCCAGTTCACGGTCTTGCACAGCACCCCGATGATGCAGCCGCGGGTCGAAAGACCGTCGGGCTTGACGGTCAGCGTCATCGCGTAGCTTCGGTTGCGCTTGGGATCGAAGGCCTCGCCCTTGAGGCTGTCGGCACCGGCCGGCTTGAGCGTCAGCACCAGACGATCACCGACCTCTTCGCCGCCGCTCGTATCCTTGACCCAGACATTGGTCGCGCAGATGTTGCTGCCGCAGGGTGCGATCCGGACGCGTGCGTTGCCGTCGTCGCGCAGCCAGACGCCACTCGGATCGGGGCTGTTGGCCAGGACCGGCAGAGCCGGGACAATGGACAGGCCCAAGGCGATCAGCGTGGACTTCAGCATCATGGCTTCCTCTCCAATCGTTTCGTGATCGGGATACGCGGTGCGCCGTCGACCGGTTTCACGATCACGCGCAATGTGATCTCCGCAGCATCTGGTGGCGTAACCCTCCGACAGCAACCCGGAGAATCGCTTTGAAAATCCTTCTGACGGCCTATGGTGCCGCCGCCCTCGCCTTTCTCGCGATCGACGCGGTCTGGCTCTCGACCATGGCCAATCTGATGTATCGCCCGCTGCTGGGTGATCTGCTGGCGCCGAGTTTCCGGCTCGCACCGGCAGTCCTGTTCTACGTGATCTATATCGGCGGTATCGTTTTCTTCGCCATCCGGCCGGCCCTCGCCAACGGCCGCCTCGCCACCGCCGCGCTCCACGGCGCCGCGCTCGGTTTCGTCGCTTACGGCACCTATGACTTGACCAATCACGCCACGCTGCGCGACTGGCCGGCCATCATCACCGTCGCCGACATGATCTGGGGCACGCTGCTGACGGCGAGCGCCTCAGTCGCGGGCTATGCCGCCGCCCGCCGCTTTGCCTGAGCCGGCCGCTTCGGCCTCCGCCAGCAGGGTCGAAAAGGAGAGCGCGGTGAAGGCGGTCAGCCCTCCCGCGCTCATCATGTTGAGCCGCAGCAGGGCGGCGTATTGCGCCTCGCTGTAGAGATGAAACGGCGCGCCATAGGCGCCGTGCAGGACGAAATAGGCGAGGAAGCAGACGCCGGCGAGCGGGAACGCCGCGATCCAGCGCTCATGCGGACGGAAGATCAGCAGCGCCAGCACTGCGCACGGCACGAGGAAGATCTCGACGCCCGAAGCCACGCCGAAGACCTTGGCCGAGAGCAGCGTGTTGGCGATGCCCGCGACCGGCAGCATCGCCCGCCCGACCAGCGTGTTCCAGCGCGACAGCGCCGGCACGGCGAGGAAGAACGGCGTCGAGAGGAAGGTCCATGCCGTCGGCCCGATCTCGGGTCCGACCGTCCAGTAGACATAGAGCGGATAGAAGGGCTGGTTCGAGGCGACGAGCAGCGCGAAGAAATTCGCGGTGGCGACACGCGGATCAGGATGGTGCGCATAGGCCTTGAGCGCGGCCATGGCGTCGTTGAACCGGGCGATGAGGGACATGGGCTGCAGCCTCGTGCGAGGGGCGATGACGCATCTACGCCCCCCGCCGCGGCTTGGGTCACAAGCCCGCCGGCGGCTCACATGCGGAAGACGCCGAACTTGGTCTCCCGCACCGGCGCGTTGAGGCAGGCGGAGAAGGCCAGCGCCAGAACGCGCCGGGTTTCCGAGGGCAGGATGATGCCATCGTCCCAGAGCCGCGCCGTGGCGTAATAGGGCGAGCCCTCGGCCTCGATCTTGTCGCGGATCGGCTTCTTGAAGGCCTCCTCCTCTTCCGCGCTCCAGCTCTTGCCTTCCGCCTCGATATTGTCGCGGCGCACCGTCGCCAGCACGCTGGAGGCCTGCTCATGGCCCATCACCGAGACGCGGGAATTGGGCCAGGAAAACAGGAAGCGCGGCGAATAGGCCCGCCCGCACATCCCGTAATTGCCGGCACCGAAGGAGCCGCCGACCAGCACGGTGATCTTCGGCACCCGCGCCGAGGCGACCGCCGTGACGAGCTTCGCCCCGTCCTTGGCGATGCCGCGGGTCTCGACGTCGCGGCCGACCATGAAGCCGGTGATGTTCTGCAGGAACAGCAGCGGGATGCGCCGCTGGCAGCACAACTCGATGAAGTGAGCGCCTTTCAGCGCGCTCTCGGAGAACAGGATGCCGTTATTGCCGATGATGCCGACGGGGATGCCGTGGATGCGGGCGAAGCCGGTGACCAGGGTCGTCCCGTAGAGCTTCTTGAACTCGTCGAACTCCGAGCCGTCGACGAGCCGGGCGATGACCTCGCGGATGTCGTACTGCTTCTTGAGATCGGTCGGGACGACCGCCTCGAGTTCGGCCGGATCATAGAGCGGCTCGACCGCGTCCGCGATGTCGATGTCCGGCCGCTTCACGCTGTTGAGGTTGCCGGCGATGCGCCGCGCGATGGCGAGCGCATGGCTGTCGTCGCCGGCATAATGGTCGGCGACGCCCGAGAGCCGCGCATGGACATCGGCGCCGCCGAGGTCTTCCGCGCTCACGACCTCGCCGGTCGCCGCCTTCACCAGCGGGGGACCGCCCAGGAAGATCGTACCCTGCTGCTTCACGATCACCGTTTCGTCCGACATCGCCGGGACATAGGCGCCGCCCGCCGTGCAGGAGCCCATCACCACCGCGATCTGGGGGATGCCTTCCGCCGAGAGCGTCGCCTGGTTGTAGAAAATCCGGCCGAAATGCTCGCGGTCCGGGAAGACCTCGGTCTGGTGCGGCAGGTTCGCGCCGCCCGAATCGACGAGGTAAAGGCAGGGCAGCCGGTTCTCGCGCGCGATCTCCTGCGCCCGCAGATGCTTCTTCACCGTCATCGGGTAGTAGGTGCCGCCCTTGATGGTGGCGTCATTGCAGACGATGACGCATTCACGCCCGGCGACCCGGCCGATGCCGGCGATCATGCCGGCGCCATGGACGTCGCCCTCATACATGCCGAAGGCCGCGAGCGAGCCGATCTCGAGGAAGGGCGAGCCGGGGTCGAGCAGGCGCAGCACGCGCTCGCGGGGCAAAAGCTTGCCGCGCGCGACATGGCGTTCGCGCGAGCGCTCGTTACCGCCGAGCGCGGCGACGGCGCGGCGCTCTAGCAACTCATCCCGCAGCCCCACCCAGGCCTGCGCATTCGCCTGCGAATCGGCCGAAGCCAGATCGACCTTGCTCTCGATGACCGGCACGGCACGCTCTCCCAGGCGAAGACATCCTCGCCGGGTTATGGCCCGGACGGCTGCAAAGGCCAACCGCCGGGATGCTCACAGGGACTCAGGCAAAATCCCCCGGACGGCCGATCCTTGACTGCCAACGACCAACCGGACTTCGACCCTGCGCGACGCAGGCGGCTGTCAGCGCAGCTCTCCGAAATTGACAGGCCAAAATACTACCTATAGTTGTATAGACCTCAGATAACATTTTCTGGGTAGCAGTTCACGGTTGACGCAAAGGGGGCTGTCATGGGTGGGTTCAGCAACAAGTTGGTCATCAAGGCGCAGGACGAACTCGCCGCCTATGGCGGAATTGCGGAGCACGTATCGCCCTTGAAGGAGCGGATTGGCCTCTACTGGGATTTTCTCAAGCGGCCGGACCTCGACGGCAGCGACCATGAGGTTCCGTGGTCGGCCGCCTTCGTGTCCTTCATGGTCAATCTGGCCGGTGCGAACAGCACATTCCCCTACAGCGCCCAGCACTCCGTCTACTTTTACCGCACCATCAACGACAAGGTGATCAAGAAGGCCTCCGCCTTCTGGGGCTTTCGCCTGTCGGAGGTGACGATCGAACCCGGCGACATCATCGGCATGAACCGCTCGGGCAAGCCCCCGATCGACTACGACTGGGCGATGACGCATTCCGACTATTTCAGCCACTCTGATGTCGTCGTGTCCGTATCCGGAAAGACGGTCGAAGCCATCGGCGGCAATGTCGGATCGCCACCGGGCGAAGTGGCCCGCAAGATCTTCACCCATTCGGGCGGCAAGCTGCTGAACAAGTCGAAGACGCAGGAGGTTTTCGTCGTGATCAAGAATTTTCTGCCCTGACGCCGGCGGCTGGCGCGGACGCCACCGCGACGGTCTCGCCGAAGATCTGCTCGAACGCGGACCGCAGCGCCAAGTCGACATCGGCCATGACCAGGGGCAGGCCGAGATCGACCAGCGAGGTGACGCCGTGCCGGCTGACGCCGCAGGGCACGATCCCGTCGAAATGGGAGAGGTCCGGCTCGACATTGAGCGAGATGCCGTGAAACGAGACCCAGCGCCGCACTCGGATCCCGATGGCGGCGATCTTGTCTTCCGCGTCGGGGGCCTTCTCCGGCCGCCGGACCCAGACGCCGACCCGATCCTCCCGCCGCTCCCCGCGCACATTGAAGGCGTCGAGGGTGTCGATCAGCCAGGCTTCCAGCGCCGCGACGAAGCGGCGGAGATCCGGCTCGCGCCGCTTCAGGTCGAGCATGACATAGGCCACGCGCTGGCCGGGGCCATGATAGGTGTATTGGCCGCCGCGCCCGCTGCGATGCACCGGGAATCGCTCAGGCGCGATCAGATCCTCGTCCTTCGCCGAGGTGCCGGCGGTATAGAGCGGCGGATGCTCCACCAGCCAGACCCGTTCGGGAGCGAGCCCGTCGGCGATCAGCCCGGCCCGGTGCTCCATCTCGGCCACCGCCTCGTCATAGCCGACGAGCCCATCGGCCACGACCCATTCGACCGGCGGCGAGCCGGCGGCAGGCCGGAACAATTCGGAGAGCGCCTCGCGCGTCTTCACTGCGCATTAACCCTGTTGCGACCAACTTCGGACGGAAGCGGCGGCGAGCCTCATGCTCCCAGCCGGGGCAACAGGCAAGTTTGGTTGTTCGTATTCTGAAGTAGGGTTCCGGAGGCAGGACTTGAAGGCCGATCTCGATCTCGTTCCCGTCGAACTGACGGTCGTGCTGGGTTCCGCGCGGATGCCGATCTACAAGCTGCTGCGCATGGGCCGCGGCGCCATCATCGAGCTCAACGCCAGCGAGACCGACGAGGTCCAGATTCTCGCCAACAACCACCCCTTCGCCAAGGGAATCGTCGTCGTCAGCGGCCAGAGGATCTCGGTCGAGATCACCCAGATGCTGAAGCGGCCGACCGTCTACACCCTCGAAACCGTGGCCGCGGCAGCCTGATCGCGTTTTCCTGCGCAATGCCCTTGTGGCGACGGATTCGATTTGCTAGACCCGCGCCGCTCCGGAGTTCACCGCCACGGCGGGACGCTCCGACGCCGCGGTCATGGCGGAATTGGTAGACGCACTACCTTGAGGTGGTAGCGGGGAGACCCGTGGAGGTTCGAGTCCTCTTGACCGCACCAAATTGAGGGCGAGAGCCCGGCGAACGGCGATCCGAAAGGGTCGCCGTTCGCGTTTCCGGGCCAACCCATCGCCTTCGCCGCAATCGCGCCCTGTTGCATTGCAACGAGGCCGGGCCGCTGACACAAGGGCGGCACGCGCCGCTCCATAGCCTGGTCGCGCCGATTCCCTTTCTCGCAGCACGGAGCGGCCCATGACGGACACCGAGAACGCTGCGACGGATGCCCCCGAGCGCCCGATCCGCGACGAGGACGGCGCCATCGATACCGCGCTCGTCGAGCAGGTCTCGCAGGCGCTGCTGCTGTCGGACCTGACGACGCTGCGCGCGGTCGTCGCCGACATGCACGAGGCCGATCTCGGCGCGCTGCTGGAAGCGCTCGACCCGGAGGAGCGCACGCGGCTGATCTCGCTGCTGGGCCGCGACTTCGACTTCACGGCGCTGACCGAGGTCGACGATTCGGTCCGCGAGGAAATCCTCGAGACACTGTCGCCCGAGACGGTGGCCGAGGGCGTGCGCGATCTCGACACCGACGACGCCGTCTACATCCTCGAGGACCTCGACGAAGCCGACAAGCAGGAGGTTCTCGACCGGCTCACCCCCGCCGAGCGCATCGTCCTGCAGCAGGGCCTGGACTATCCCGAAGGTAGCGCAGGCCGGCGCATGCAGAGCGAGATCCTCGCCGTGCCCGCCTTCTGGACCGTCGGCCAGACGATCGACCATCTGCGCCAGACCGACGACCTGCCCGAGCGCTTCTTCGAAATCCTCGTCGCCGATCCAGCCCACCACTTCGTCGGCTCGGTGCCGCTCGACCGGCTGCTGCGCACGCGGCGCCCGGTCGAGATCGCGACGCTGGTCGACGAGGACAGCCGCTCGGTCAAGGCCACCGACGACATCGAGGACGTGGCGCGGCTCTTCCAGCGCTACAATCTGATCGCGGTCCCGGTGGTCGACCAAGCCTCGCGGCTGGTCGGCGTCGTCACAATCGACGACATCGTCGACGTGATCGAGGAGGCGGCCGACGACGACGTCAAGCAGCTCGGCGGCGTCAATGCGGACGAGGAACTGTCCGACCCGGTGCGCGAGATTGCACGCAGCCGCTTCAGCTGGCTGTTCGTCAACCTCTTCACCTCCTTCCTCGCCGCAGCGGTGATGAGCCTGTTCGAGGCGCAGCTCTCCCAGGTCGTGGCGCTCGCGATCCTCGCCCCCGTCGTGGCGAGCCAGGGCGGCAACGCGGCGACTCAGACCATGACGGTGGCCGTACGGGCGCTGGCGACACAGGAGCTGGGCGGCTGGAATCTGCGCCGCTTCGTCACCCGCGAGATGATCGTCGGGCTGATCAACGGCGTCGGCTTCGCGCTGATCACCGGCCTCGTCGCGGCGCTGTGGTTCGGCAGCCAGGGGCTCGGCGTCGTCATCGCCATCGCCATGGTCGTCAATCTGCTCGCCGCCGCCATGGCCGGGGTCGCGATCCCCGTGCTGCTCGACCGTTTCGGGATCGATCCCGCCGTCGCCTCCGGCACCTTCGTCACGACCGTGACCGACGTGGTCGGGTTCTTTTCCTTCCTGGGCGTCGCGGCGATCTGGCTCGCCCATGCCTGAAATCGCCCGGGCGCGAGCAGCGTAAACGGCCCGTCAAGCTTTCTCCTCAATGTTGCGGCACATGACCGTCCGCCGCATGAACCCCTTCACGCCCGCATCCCTCTTCGCTGCCGCCGCGCTGGCCGTGCTCGGCGGCTGCGTCGCCATGGAGGGCCACTACCCGGCCAAGGGCGATGCACGCCCCCATCCCGGCGTGGCGGAAGCGCTGCGCTATCCGATCCAGGGCATCGACATCTCGCGCTGGCAAGGCGACATCGACTGGACGGCCGTGAAGGGGGCCGGCACGCGCTTCGTCTTCATGAAGGCGACGGAAGGCGGCGACCACATCGACCCGATGTTCCTGCGCAACTGGGAAGGCGCCCGCCGCGCCGGCATCCCGCGCGGCGCCTACCACTTCGTCTACTGGTGCCGGCCCGCCCATGAGCAGGCGCTCTGGTTCAAGCAGCACATTCCCAACGACCCCGACGCGCTGCCGCCGGTGCTCGACGTCGAGTGGAACGGCCATTCGCGGAGCTGCCCGAAGAAGATCGACCGCAATCTCGCGCTGGAGAAGATCCAGCTGATGCTGACCGAGCTGGAACAGCTCACCGGCAAGAAGCCGATCATCTACACCGACATCACCTTCCACAAGGATGTGCTGGAAGGGCAGTTCAACGACTATCCCTACTGGATCCGCTCGACCGCCGCCCTCCCCGAGACGCGTTACGCCAACCGGCCCTGGGAGTTCTGGCAGTTCACGACGACGGGCCGCGTGCCGGGCATCAAGGGCGACGTGGACCGCAACGCCTTCTTCGGCAACGAGGGCGAGTTCGTCGGTTGGCGCACCGGTGAGTTCGACATCGGCACGCGCCAGTGGAAACGCCAGCCGCGGGTCCCGCCGCAGCCGAGCCCAGGCCCGGACCGGCCGGCGGCGCCGACGCCCGCCGTCGCCGCCATTCCCGGCAGCGTTGCGCCGGTCTCCTCCGCCTTCCGGCCGGCCGAGGAGATCGCCGAGGGCGACTGACCGCGCCGTGCGTCGCCCCCGGTGCTTTGGCGGTTAACCAAAGCTGAAACGAAGCGGCCGCATTCGAGCCAATTCTAACCGGCCCTTAACCACGCCCTCGCCATCTCGACGGATGAGCCAGGAGAGGGAGAAGCCGGTGCGATCGACGATGTGGAAGCGGGTGGCCCTCCCAGCCGTCCTTGCCGGCCTGCTCGCCGCCCTCACCGGCCCCGCCGAAGCGCTCTATCCCAAGAAGAGCGATGCGGCCCCGCATCACGGCGTCCGCGACGCCCGCCGCCAGGCGATCCAGGGCATCGACGTCTCGCGCTGGCAGGGCGAGATCGACTGGGAGAAGGTCGCCGATGCCGGCACGCGTTTCGCCTTCATCAAGGCGACCGAGGGCGGCGACCATCTCGACCCCAATTTCCGCCGCAACTGGGCCGGCGCCAAGAAGGCCGGTATCGCGCGCGGCGCGTATCATTTCGTCTGGTGGTGCCGCCCGGCCAAGGAGCAGGTCCGCTGGTTCAAGCGCCACATCCCGCGCGATCCCGACGCCCTGCCGCCCGTGCTGGACGTCGAGTGGCAGAACGGCTCGCAATGCACCCGCAAGGTCTCGCGCGAGGACGCGCTCGAGAAGATGCGCATCATGCTCGCGGCGCTGCAGGAGCACACCGGCAAGAAGCCGATCATCTACACCGACATCAACTTCCACGAGGACATCCTCGAGGGTGAGTTCAACGACTATCCCTACTGGCTGCGCTCGACCGCGGCACCGCTGAAGCACCGCTACAACCGCGAGAAGTGGGAGTTCTGGCAGTTCACCACCACCGGCCGCGTGCCCGGCATCACCGGCGATGTCGATCGCAACGCCTTCTTCGGCAGCGAGCAGCAATTCGCCGCCTGGCGCGAGGGCCGCTTCGACATCGGCTCGCGCAAATGGCGCGGCAGCGAGCCGCGCGTGGCCGGCCGGAAGCCGCCCGCCACCGCCGCCGGCAACCGGGCGCCGAAGGCCGCGGGCGGAACGATCCTGCGCATGACGCCGCCCGGCAAGGTGCCGCAGCGCACTGCCCGCAATGACGACTGAGGCGGCGCGGCCGTCATCGAAGCGTCATCGAGCGGGCGCAGGCCTGCGCCTGCCCCTCCGCACGCGCTCCGGCCGCCCATGAACGCTCCCGCCCCCCTCCCCGATGCGCAGTCCAGCATCGGCATCATCTGGGCCTATCGCTTCGACGCCGATGGCACCCCGAGCCTGATCACGCGGGACACGGTGCCGGACGTCGCACCGGAGACCGGCTTCGTCTGGCTTCATCTCGATCTCGTCCACAGCCGCGCCAAGGACTGGATCACCCAGCAGCCCTGGCTGCCGGCGGCGGCCGAGGACATGTTCGTCTCGCCCGAGACGCATCAGCGGCTGGACCACTCCGCCGGCCTCGTCTGGGGCGTCTCCCACGATCTCGTGCGCGATGTCGCCGCCGATTCCGACATGGTCGGGCCGCTCTACTGGATCGTCGGCGAGCGGCTACTGCTCACCGGCCGGCGCGAAGCCCTGCAGTCGATCCGGCTCGCGGCCGATGCGCTGAACCGCGGCGAGACGGTCGAGGGGCCGGTCCAGCTCTTCGAATTGATCATCGAATACATCATCGACGACGTCGCCCGCGCCGTCGTGCGGCTGATGGACGAGACCGACGATGTCGAGGACAAGGTGCTGGCGGACAGCTTCGACGACGCGCCGGCCAGCGTCGGCGCGGTGAGGCGCATGGCGGTGCGGCTGCACCGGCAGCTCGGCGGACTGCATCTGCTGTTTCGCCGCTTCGCCGAGACCAGCTCCGGCCGCAAATCGCCCGCGGAGGTCAAGGAGGCCGCGGCGCGCCTGCTCCAGCGCATCGACGGGCTGCATCACGATGTCCAGTCGGTGCAGGACCGCGCCCGACTGCTGCAGGACGAAATGACCGCCCGCACGGCGAGCCAGACCAACCGCCAGCTCTATGTCCTCTCGATCCTGACGGCCCTGTTCATGCCGGCGACCTTCATCACCGGCCTGTTCGGCATCAATGTGAAGGGCCTGCCCTGGATGGAGCACGATCTCGGCGCGCTCTTCGTCGCGCTGACCTGCCTCGCCGCCGCACTGCTGACGCTGGTGATGCTGCGCCGCCGCGGGGTCATCGGCGGCTGACGGGCCGGAGGCCGGCTCATGCCTGCGGCATCGATGCCCAACGCGCTGGGCGCCCGCGCGCGCTGACTTGGGCGCCAGCCGCGCTATAAGTCGAGGAAACGCCGGACGCCGACGCCGCGCCGGCCCCTCGGGAGGTCACCATGCTCGCCAATGCGCCCCGCCCCTTCAATTTCGACCTCGGCGAGACCGCCGACGCGATACGCGACACGGTCCACGGCTTCGCGCAGGAGAAGATCGCGCCACGCGCCCAGGAGATCGACCAGACCAACCAGTTCCCGCGCGATCTCTGGCCGCAGATGGGCGCGCTCGGCCTCCACGGCATCACGGTCAAGGAGGAGGATGGGGGAGCAGGGCTCGGCTATCTCGAGCATGTCGTGGCGATCGAGGAGGTCTCCCGCGCCTCGGCCTCGGTCGGCCTCTCCTACGGCGCCCACAGCAATCTCTGCATCAACCAGATCGCCCGCAACGGCAACGCCGCCCAGAAGGCGAAATACCTGCCCAAGCTGATCTCGGGCGAGCATGTCGGCGCGCTCGCCATGTCCGAGCCCGGCGCGGGCTCGGACGTGGTCTCGATGAAGACGAAGGCGGTGAAGAAGGGCGACCGTTACGTCCTCACCGGCAACAAGATGTGGATCACCAACGGACCCATCGCCGAGACGCTGGTGGTCTACGCCAAGACCGATCCCGAGGCCGGCTCCAAGGGCATCACCGCCTTCCTGATCGAGAAGGGCATGACGGGCTTCTCGACCCACCAGAAGCTCGACAAGCTCGGCATGCGTGGCTCCGACACCTGCGAGTTGGTCTTCGAGGAGTGCGAGGTGCCCGAGGAGAACGTGCTGGGCAGCGTCGGCCGTGGCGTCAACGTGCTGATGTCGGGCCTCGACTATGAGCGCGTCGTGCTGGCGGCAGGCCCGCTCGGCATCATGCAGGCGGCGCTCGACGTGGTCATGCCCTATGTCCACGAGCGCAAGCAGTTTGGCCAGGCGATCGGCGAGTTCCAGCTCGTCCAGGGCAAGATCGCCGACATGTATGTGATGATGAACGCCTGCAAGGCCTATGTGTATGCCGTCGCCAAGGCCTGCGACCGCGGCGAGACCACCCGCGAGGACGCCGCCGGCGCGATTCTGATCGCGGCAGAGAAGGCGACCCAGATCGCGCTCGATGCCATCCAGCTACTCGGCGGCAACGGCTACATCAACGACTACCCGACCGGGCGCCTGCTGCGTGATGCGAAGCTCTACGAGATCGGCGCCGGCACCAGCGAAATCCGGCGCATGCTGATCGGGCGGGAATTGTTCCAGAAGACGAAATGACGGCCACACGCCGTCATGCTCGGGCTTGACCCGAGCATCTCGGGACGAGAGGACAGCAGGCGCTTCGTTCGGCCCGAGATTCTCGGGTCTGCGCTTCGCTCCGCCCGAGAATGACGCGAGGCTCGAATGCCCCTCTACTTCGCCTACGGCCTCAACATGGACCCCGCCGGCATGGCGCAGCGCTGCCCGCGCTCCAAGCCGCTGGGCCTCGCCCGCCTGCCGCGCCACCGCTTCCTCGTCACCACCGACGGCTACGCCTCCGTCGTTCGCGACCCGCGCGAGGAAGTCCATGGCGTGCTCTGGGACTGTTCGCTGGGCGACATCCGCACGCTCGACAAGTTCGAGGACCTCGCCAGCGGGCTCTGTGTCAAGATCAGCCAGCCGGTGATCGTGCCCGGCGGCGCCAAGCGGGCGCTCGTCTATATCGGCCGCTCGGGCGATCCCGGCCGGCCCAAGCCCGGCTATATGGAAACCGTCATCGCCGCAGCGCAACACTGGGCCCTGCCAGAGAGTTACGTAGCCGGCTTGAATCGTTTTCTGAGCAAGCCGACTCTGGATCTGAAGACGCCGCCCGCAGCGGAGCCCGCGCTGCCACCAGGGCCGGTTCCTGGCGTCAGGCCGCGTGCCCTGGCCCCGAAATAGGGCCCAGCCCTATTTCCACAGCAGCGCCACGAGCCTGACCGCGATCACCAGCAGGAAGCCGGCGATGATCGTGCCGACGATGCGGTGACGCTTCGCCCGGTCGGGGAACTGGCGGTTGAACAGACGGCCCAGCGGCTTGCGGAACAGGAAGGCGACGACCAGCAGGATGACGAAGACGTTGACCGGGCTCACGCGGTCGCCTTCGACGCCGGATCGCGGGGCTCGGCCGCATCGAAAGGCGCGCCGGCCTTCTTCCAGGCACCGAAGCCGCCGGCCATGTGCGCCACCGGCTTCAGCCCCATCTCCTGCGCGGCCTTCGCCGCCAGCGCCGAGCGCCAGCCGCCCGCGCAGAAGAAGACGAAGCGCTTGTCCTGCTGGAAGACAGGCTTGGCGTAGGGGCTCTCGGGATCGATCCAGAACTCGAGCATGCCGCGCGGGCAGTGGAACGCCTCGGGCATCCGCCCTTCCCGCTCCAGTTCGCGCGGATCGCGCAGATCGACGAAGACGACGTCGTCGCGCCCCAGCAGCGCCTGCGCCTGCTCGACGCTCAGCGTCTCGACGACGGCCTCGGCTTCGGCCAGCAACGCCTTGTAGCCCTTGGTGATGGTCTGCGGCACGGCCGGCCTCCTTCCCTGAAACGGGCGGCACCGTGGCCATTGCCGCAGCCTGCGTCAATCGCGCCTTGCCGCGCCCGCGCCCGCGCCGCACTGTGCGCGCCGGAGATAAGAATGATCGGATTCGGAACGCTCGACATCATCGGCGCCGCCTTCTTCGCGGCGGCCTGGATCGGCTACCATTTCGCCGTGGAGATGGGTCCACACGCCGGCAAGAGCCTGAACATGCGGATGAATCTGCGTCGCGCCCGCTGGATCCGCGAATCGATGGGGCGTGACAACCGCATCGTCGACACGCAGATCATGAACGGCCTGCAGAACGGCACGGCCTTCTTCGCCTCGACCTCGCTGATCGCCATCGGCGGCACGCTGACGCTGCTGCAATCGACCGATCGGGTCGTGGCGCTGTTCTCGGACCTGCCCTTCGGCACGGTGCCGACGCGCGCCGTCTGGGAGCTCAAGGTCATCGGGCTCGCCCTGATCTTCGGCTACGCCTTCTTCAAATTCGCCTGGAGCTACCGGCTGTTCAACTACTGCGTCATCCTGCTGGGCTCGCTGCCGCCGGCCAAGAACCATGATCCGGAGGATGCGCAGCGCGCCGTCCATGAGGCGATCGAGATGAACGTCGCCGGCGGGCGCCATTTCAACCGCGGCCAGCGCGCCTTCTTCTTCGCGCTCGCCTATATGGGCTGGTTCCTGGGTCCGACGACCTTCATTCTCTTCACCGGCGCCGTGCTGATCGCGATGTACCGGCGCCAGTTCGCTTCCGACGCCGCCCGCGTCTTCCGCTATCCGGACACGACGCAGGCCAAGTCCGAGCCCTGAAGAAGTCCCAGCCATGACGAAACCCGACGAGACCGAGCTGGAAGCCACGATCCTGACGCTTGCCGCGCAGCGCGGCGAAGGCCGCACGATCTGCCCCTCGGAAGCCGCGCGCGCGCTCGGCGGCGATCATCCCGACGGCTGGGGCCCGCTGATGCAGCCGATCCGCCGCACCGCGGTCCGGCTGATGAAGGAAGGCAAAGTCGTCATCACCCGCAAGGGCCGCCCGGTCGATCCGGATGATTTCCGCGGCGTCTACCGGCTGAAGCTGCCGGAGGGCGAATAGCCCCTCACGGCCCCGGAAACAGCGCGTCGGTATAGCCGGCCAGGCGATAGGCCAGGAGCCCGACCCATTCCTTGAACCCGTCGTCGGCGATCATCAGCCCGCGCGGCGCCCGCCCCGAGACGCGCACGAATTCGGATGCCTTCTCCTCGGTCAGGTAGTCGACCGGGAAAGCCTCGACGGCGAAGCCCGCCTTGCGGAACACGCCCATCGAGCGCGGCATGTGCCAGGCCGAGGTCACCAGCAGCCAGCGTTCGCCGGGCTTCGGATCGACCAGTTGCTTGGTGAAGAGCGCATTCTCGCGGGTGTTGCGGGACTTGTCCTCGAGCAGGATTCGCTCGCGCGGCAGGCCGAGCCCTTCGAACAGCACGCTCGCGCCATCCGATTCGGTCTTGGTCACCGGCGAGATCAGATTGGCGGCGCCTCCGGTGAAGACGATCTTCGCCTGCGGATGCAGCCGCGCCAATTCGACCGCCTTGGTCATCCGCGCGGCGGCGCTCGTCAGCACCACGTCGCCGCGGGCGACGCCGATCGCCCCGCCCAGGATGATGATCCCGGTGACGGGCCCCTTCTCGGCCGGCTGCTGCGGAAAGCGGTTCTCCAGCGGCCACATCACCAGCCGCGGCAGCGGGCTGAACGCCATCAGCGCCAGAAAGCCGAGCGACGCCACGCCGAGCCAGCGCGCCGCCCGCGCCCAGCGCGTGAAGGCCAGCAGCGCCGCCAGCAACGCCAGCAGGATGGCGAGGTTCACCGGCGAAAGGACGAACCAGACCATCTTGGAGAGAACGAAGAACATGGGCGGCTTTCAGGCTTCGGGCGACCGGCCGCTTCTACCCGGTGAAAGCTGACGGGCCGCTAACGCCGTTCAGCGGATGATCTGCGGCGGCTGCTGGGACGGACGCCGCGCCGGCGCCTGCGGCCGGGCGGCACGCTCCAGTTCCAGCGCCCGGGCGGCCACCTCGCGCAGTTCGCAGCCGGCCTGCCGGCCGGGCTGGAGGGCCTCGCGCTGGGTGGCGGCATAGAAGGCGCATTTCTGCGCGACATAGCCTTCCCAGGACATCTGCAGCGCCACGAGGCGGCTGCGCTGGCCGGCATCGAGGGGCCGGCCGCTCTGCTGCACCGCCAGGACCAGCTTCTCGCGCCAGACCGCTTCCTCGCGCCGGGCGCAGCCGGCTTCCGCCGCCTGGCGATTGGCCCCGGCCGCGACCACGCAGGCCACGGCCACCGAGCCGATGCAGGACCCCGCCGCGGCTGGGTTCTCCCGCAGACAGGTGGCGAGCAGGGCGCGGTCGGCCGCCAGCGTCGGGCCGGTCTGGGCGGCCGCGGGGGCAAGGCCGAGACCAACGGCGATGAACAGCAGGGCGAGGACGGGTGCGGACATGACCGGTATCTTGCCAGCCGCCACGCCGCGATCAAGCCGCCGCCGCCTCACCATCAGGTGACCGGCAGCGGCAGAGCCGGGCCGGCCGCCGGTCGCGCGGCGATGGCCGCATACCAGCGCTCGACATGCGGCCGCGCGATGCGCTCGACCGGCATGTTGAACCAGCGATGCGCCCCGCAGCCAACGACGATGTCGGCCATGCCGAAGCGCTCGCCGGCGAGGAAGCCGCGCTCCGCGAGATGCTGGTCGAGGATCGCCATCAGCGCCTCGGCCTTGGCGACGCCGGCCGCGACGATCTCGGGCGCGGTGTATTCGGGAACCTTGCGCACCAGCCCCCACAGCACCGGCATCAGCGCCGGCTGCAGCGAGGTCTGCATCCAGTCGAGCCAGCGATCGGCATCGGCCCGGCGCGCCGGATCCTCCTCCCAGATCCAGCCCGCGCCATAGCGGGCGGCGAGATAGCGCACGATGCTGTTGGACTCCCAGATGCAGACGTCACCGTCCTCGAGCACCGGGATCTGGGCATTGGGGTTCTTCGCCAGGAACATCGGCTCGCGCAGCCCGCCGAACGGCCCCCCGCAATCGATGCGCTCGAAGCTCTGGCCGACCTCGCCGGCGGCCCAGACGACCTTCTGAACATTGATGGAGCTGATCCGCCCCCAGATCGTCAGCATGTGAACCTCCGCAATCGCGTCATGCTCGCCCTTGTGGCGAGCATCCGCGTCTTCAAACACCGCCCTCGATCGAAGAAGACGTGGATGGTCGGGACAAGCCCGACCAAGACGAACCCGCGCAGATTCGGACCTGGACCGCCCCCTCTCAGGCGAATTCCATGATCACCGCGTCGACCGCCAGCGACTCGCCCTCCTTCGCCAGGATCTTGGCGACGGTGGCGTCCTTCTCGGCGCGCAGCACGTTCTCCATCTTCATGGCCTCGACCATGCAGAGCGCCTCGCCCGCCTTGACCTCCTGGCCGACCGCAACCGAGATCGCCTTGACCACGCCCGGCATCGGGCAGAGCAGCACCTTGCCGGTGTCGGCCGCGACCTTCTCGGGCATCAGCGCGGCGAGTTCCGCCTCGCGCGGCGTGCGCACCACGGCATCCGCATAGGCGCCGGCATGGCCGAGCGCGAAACCGTTCGCGATCGGGCGGATCTGCGCGGCGATGGCGACACCGTCGAGCGTCCCCTGCCAGACCGGCTGGCCCGGCCGCCACTCGCTCGAGACCGTGACGCTGCGGGCGCCGAAATCGATGATCACCGCCCCGCCCTGCTCGCCGACCTGCCCCTCGAAGCGCTCGGCCCCGATGAGCACGACCCGGGTCCGGTCGAAGGCGACGCGGCGCCAGCCCTCCATCTGGGCGCTGACCGCGCGCTTGCGCTGGTTGAGCTTGTGGTCGCAGGCGATCGCGATCGCCGCCAGGCGCAGCGCGATCTCGCCCTCGGGCACCGGCAGGGAGAAGCCCTCGGGAAATTCCTCGGCGATGAAGCCGGTCGAGAGGTTGCCGGCGATCCAGCGCGGATGATGCATCAGCGCCGAGACGAAGGGGATGTTGTGGCGGATGCCGTCGATGGCGAAGGCATCGAGCGCGCGGCCCTGCGCCTCGATCGCCGCCTCGCGCGTCGGCGCATGGGTGACGAGCTTGGCGATCATCGGGTCGTAATAGATCGAGATCTCGCCGCCCTCGTAGACGCCGGTGTCGTTGCGCACGATGGCATCGCCATCTGGCCCCTCGACCGGCGGGCGATAGGTCACGAGCCGCCCCGTCGAGGGCAGGAAATTGCGCGTCGGGTCCTCGGCATAGACTCGGGATTCCACCGCCCAGCCGTTCAGCTTCACATCGGCCTGGCTAAGCCGCAGCTTCTCGCCAGAGGCGACGCGGATCATCTCCTCGACGAGGTCGATGCCGGTGACCATCTCCGTCACCGGGTGCTCGACCTGGAGGCGGGTGTTCATCTCGAGGAAATAGAACGACTTGTCCTGGCCGGCGACGAACTCGACCGTGCCGGCGGAATCGTAGTTCACGGCCTTCGCCAGCGCGACCGCCTGCTCGCCCATCTTGCGGCGCGTCGCCTCGTCCAGCAGCGGCGACGGCGCCTCCTCGACGACTTTCTGGTTGCGCCGCTGGATCGAGCATTCGCGCTCGCCGAGATAGATGACGTTGCCGTGCTTGTCGCCCAGCACCTGGATCTCGATATGGCGCGGATCGACGATGAATTTCTCGACGAAGACGCGGTCGTCGCCGAAGGAGGACGCAGCCTCCGACTTGGCGCGGGCGAAGCCCTCAGCCACCTCTCCGGCCGAATGGGCGATGCGCATGCCCTTGCCGCCGCCGCCGGCCGAGGCCTTGATCATCACGGGATAGCCGATCTCGTCGGCGATGGTGACGGCGTGTTCGGGGCTCTCGATGATGCCGAGGAAGCCCGGCACCGTCGAAACCTTGGCGGCCGCCGCCGCCTTCTTGGATTCGATCTTGTCGCCCATTGCCGCGATCGCGCCGGGATTGGGCCCGATGAAGACGATGCCGTTGTCCTTCAGCGCCTGGGCGAAGGCCTCGCGCTCCGAGAGGAAGCCGTAGCCGGGATGCACGGCCTCCGCCCCCGTCTGCTGGCAGGCGGCGATGATCTTCTCGATCACGAGATAGGACTGGGCGGCGGGAGCCGCACCGATATGCACGGCCTCGTCGGCCATCTCGACATGGAGCGCGTCGCGGTCCGCATCCGAATAAACCGCGACTGTCTTGATGCCCATGCGCCGCGCCGTCTTGATGACACGGCAGGCGATCTCGCCGCGGTTCGCGATCAGGATCTTCGAGAACATGCGTGGCGCCTCCCCCGGTCGTCGACGAGTCCGAGGCATGCCGGCCCGAGCCGAGCGGCTCGCGCGACCTGCCCTCACGCCAGTTAGAGCATGTCGCGGGAAACCGGCTACCGGTTTTTCGCACAGCCGTCATGGCGAAACCCGGACCACGGCGCCGCTACGCACCGCGATCCGGGTCCGGATGTATGGGAGGGCGAAGCCGCCGTCCACCGATGCGAAAGTCGGGGATCGGCGGGCGAAGCAGGGTTGCGCCTCGGCGATCAGCTCGCCAGCAGCACGCGCTCGGGCCAGGCCGGCATCGTCTTGGCATGGCCCTTGTCGAGGGCGAAGCCGATCAGCGCCTCGTCGCAGCGCTCGGCCTCGCGCACGATCTCGAAGGCGATGCGGCGGGCGGTGGCAGTCGGCCCCTCGCCGGCCGAGAGCGTCGTCACCAGCCAATGCGCCTTGTCGCGGTCGATCACGCCGGTCGGGCGGTTCTGCCAGACCGCGAAATCGACGACGACCGCGACGAGCACGTCGCCGAAGGCCTCGCAGCGCTGGGGCACGGCCCGATCCAGCGCCACGAGGACATCGATGACGTCGCGGGTCAGGACAACGTCCGCGAGGATGTCGCGCTGAAGAACAGCGACGTCTTCGTCCGTGATCGCCAGACGATCCATCACCTGGTCGACGAATTCGCGAAGCTCATGACCCATCATTGCTCGACCCCTGTCCGGCGTTGTTTTATGCCGGCCCGTTCCTGTTGTAGGAACACCATGGATCGAGACCCGCCAGCAGGTGGTTAACGCGCAAACCTGAACGCGTGTTCAGGTTAAACGGCGCTGAGCGGATGTGGTTGCGAGGATGTTACTGGACGCTGGCGCATCCGGTACCGGCGGCCCCATCGAGCGGTCATTCTCGGGCGAAGCGAAGCGCGGATCCGAGACTCTCGCCACGGACGAGCGCCGGCTGCCGAGAGGCTCGGGTCAAGCCCGAGCCTGACGCTCGAGGTCACACCGCCTCGTCGGCAGCGACGGCCTTTGTCAGCCCGAGCACCCCTGGCAGATCGGTGGAGCGATCCAGCACATGCCGCGCACCGAGCGCGACCAGCGTCGACACCGGCTGGAATCCCCAGGACACTGCGACGGGGATGACGCCGGCCGCCACCGCCATCTCGATGTCGAAGGAGGCGTCGCCGACCATCGCGGTCCGCGAGGGCTGCGCGCCCGTCTCCTGCATCGCCCGCAGGATCATGCCGGGATGCGGCTTGGAGGGCGCATCGTCGGCGGTCTGGATCGTTGCGAACAGGCCCTGCCAGCCATGCCGTTCGACGATGTAATCGGCCCCGCGACGCGATTTGCCGGTGGCGATGCCGAGCTGGACGCCCGGCATCCCGGCCAGGGCCGCCAGCGTCTCGGAGACCCCGGGGAAGAGCGGCTCGTCGAGCGCGGCATCGGCCTGCGCCTGAAGCCGCATTTCGCCGAAGACCTCCTTATAGGTCGCCGCCAGCGCCGCATCGGGGGCAGTCAGCCCGCCGAGCCGCATCAGCGCGATGTCGAGCGTCAGCCCGACGACGCCGAGACCCGCCTCGCGCCCCGGATGGGCGAGCCCGTGCCGCGCGAAGGTCTCCTGCTGGGCCGCCAGCAGGATTGCCTCGGAGTTGATCAGCGTGCCGTCGAGGTCGAAGAGAATGAGGTCCATGGCGGCGCTGTAGCGGGAATCGCAGTCGCGATCCACCGGTACCCACGCCGCCCGGCCCTGCGGTGGCCGCTCAGGAGCGCGCCTCGCGCGCGCAGGCATCCACCGCCTTGCGCAGTTCCTCGCCGTCGAGCCCCTTGCCGCGGGCGTCCTTGCGGCATTCGGCGCGCTGGGCGAGGTCCGGGCGCTTCTCGTTGAAGCAGGCGACGAGCGCGGCGGTTCGCGGCGAGCCGGTCAAACCGCGCGCATCGACATCCGCCTTGCAGGCGGCCCTGGCCGCCACCGCCGTCGGCTTGCCGTCACGGGTCACGCCGTCGCGCGCATAGAGCTGCACGCCGGGAAACTTCGCCTGCATGCAGTCGCGCATCGCCGCGCGCAGATCATCGCCCGAGAGCGCGACATGCTCGGCCACGCAGTCCTGCCGCGCCTTGGCGCGCTCGGCGCGAGGGACGGGCTCGTCGGCGGGCGCGGAAGCGACGCGCGCCGGCGCGGGAGCCGGGCTCTGCGCCAACGCGGAAGTGGAGATGGAAGCGGTGAGAACGAGGCCAGCCAGCAGGAACGCGCAACGGATCATCGGAGCACCAGCGTCGGAGGGATGGGAACAAAACAAAAACACAATTTCGTTTGTTCCGCAATCGTTCTCTTTCGCCCCTCGGCGCTCACTCGTCCGGCGCGTCCACGATCGGGTCGTAAGGCGCGTCGTCGAAGCCGAGCAGGTTCCAGGACTGGCGCATATGCGGCGGCAGCGGCGCGCTGACGTCGATCGTGCCCTTGCCGCGCGGATGCGGCACGACGATGCGCCGCGCCAGCAGATGCAGCTTGTTCTGGATGCCGCCGGGCAGCTCCCAGTTCTGGATGTTGAAATATTTCGGATCGCCTACGATCGGGTGGCCGATATGGGCGGCGTGCGCGCGCAGCTGGTGGGTGCGCCCCGTCACCGGCTTGAGCGAGAGCCAGCCGAGCTTCTGCGCGGCCGTCTCGACCACGGCATAGTAGGTCACGGCATGCATCGCGCCGTCCTCGCCATGCTTGGCCACCGCCATGCGCTGGTCGCCGTCATAGGCCTCCTCGCGGGCGAGGTAGGTCGAAATCCGGCCCTGGCGCACGCGCGGCACGCCCGCCACGAGCGCCCAGTAGACCTTGCGGGCCGAGCGCGAGCGAAAGGTCTTGGCCAGCGTCGCAGCCGCGAAGCGCGATTTGGCGATGACGAGGCAGCCGGCCGTGTCCTTGTCGAGCCGGTGGACCAGACGCGGCTTCTGCCCGCTCCTGTCGGTCAGCACGTCGAGCATCTGGTCGACATGGCGCGTCGTGCCCGAGCCGCCCTGCACGGCCAGCCCCGCCGGCTTGTTGAGGACCATGACGTCCTCGTCCTCGTAGAGCGTGATCGAACGCAAGAACTCGAGCGTATCGCCATCCGCCTTGGCCGAACGCGGGCGGCTCTCCTGTGGCTCGAGCTTGAGCGGCGGGATGCGCACCGTCTGCCCCTCCTCCAGCCGGTCCTTGCTGTCGGCGCGCTTGCCGTTCACCCGCAACTCGCCCTTCCGGACGATGCGCTGGATATGGCTGAAGGAGAGCTGCGGAAAACGGCTTTCGAGAAAGCGGTCGATCCGCATCTCGTGCTCGTCGGCGGTCACCACGAGCTGCTGAACGCCGGTGGCGAGCACCTGCGCCGTCTCCGCCTTCACCTCGGCGCGCGTCGGCGTCTCGCTGACCGGCGCCCGGCGCGGGGTGGCCGGTTTCGCGGCAGGGGGTCGCGACCCGGCCGCGCGCGGCGCCGGATGATGCGGCTTGGGGTTGCGCGTCAGCGTGGTGTCGAACTCGGCCTCCTCGCGCTCGGGCCGGGCGCGGGCCGCGGCCTGCGCCGAGCGGCGGGCGTCATGGCTCGGGCGCCTGGTCTTGCCCCCGGGCCCGCGGGGGGCGCCAGCGGCCGGCGGACGGCCGCCACGCCGGGGGCCGGCTCCCGTTCCCTTGCCGCCCGTTCCCTTGCCACCGCTTCTCATGACAGGCTCCGGACGAGTGCGAGGCCGGCGAGCAGCGCCGCCAGCGAGAGGATGACGGAGCCGAGCACATAGGCCACAGCCAGCCCGGTTTCGCCGCGCTCCCAGAGCAGCACGGCGTCGAGCGAGAAGGCCGAGAAGGTGGTGAAGCCGCCGAGGATGCCGGTCGTCAGGAACAGCCTGGCATGCTGCGACCAGCCGGCCTCCGTCCTGAAGGCGAGCCAGCCCGCGATCACACCCATCAGCGCCGAGCCGAGGATGTTGATCAGCATCGTGCCGCCGGGAAAGCCGGTGCCGAACCAGCGCGGCGAGACGAGATTGACGCCGTGCCGCAGCACGCCGCCGAGGCCGGCGCCGAAAAAGACGAGGAGCGTGGAGGTCATCGACCTGCAATAGCCAGCCCATGCCGGCCGCACAAACGAAATCGGGGCCTTGCCGGGGCGCGGTCCGTCTGAAAGGTGTAGGAGCGGGACGACCGGCCGGGGGGCGAAGACGGGCGATGCGGAGGCGAGCCGCGACGACGATGGCGCAAGGCGGCGTCCTGCGCGCGCTGCTGCTGGCGCTCGGGACCGTCCTGCTCGCGGAGGTCGCGGCCGCCGCGCCGCGCCTGCCCGCCGGCAAGCCGCCGGCCTTCGCCCGCGCCTGCGTGATCCGCCCGCCCGACATCGCTCCTCTGTTCCCGGCGCCCGCAGAGACCGTGGCGGCCAAGCCGGACGCATCGGGCGATGACAACGCGGACGACGACGAGAGTGAAGACGAAGACGACGAGGACGAGGACGACGTCCGGGGCCTGATCCTGCCCGGCTCCGCCACCTGCCTGGCCATCACCGGCTCGGTCACCGCCGGGCTGCAATATGATAGCTACCGCATTCCCCGGGCCGGCGCGTCGCAGCCCGCGCCCGCCTTCTCCTGGCCGACGACCTCGTCATTGCGTTTCGAGACGGCGATGGACTTAGCCTCCGGCCTGCGCGTCGGCTCCGCCTTCGAGATGTCGCTGCGCCCCGGCGGGGGCGAGCCCGACAGCATTCTGGTGGAAGAGGCGATCGTCATGCTCGGCACGATGACCTTCGGCCTCTCCGGCTCGCGCTTCAGCTTCTGGACCGGCGAGGAATTCGCCTTCAGCGCCCGTCTGCCGGGCCGCAATGTCGGCCTCATCGCCTGGGAACGCGACCTCACCGAGCGCTGGAACCTGGCGCTCGCGCTGGAGGACCCGACGCTCGCGACGACCTCCTCGATTCCCGTCACCAACGGCCGCGTGCCCGACGGTGTCGCCCGCCTGACCTATACGCAGGGCGCCCTGACGCTGCATCTGGGCGGGGCGCTGCGCGATGTCGCGGGCTCGCCGCATCGCCTCGGGCGGGCCGGCATCCTCGGCGCGACCTATGAGCTGCCGATCCTCGGCCGCCCCGGCGAGATCACGGCGCAGATCGCGAGCGCGACCGACGCCGCCGCCTATATCGGCTCCTCGCTCGACGCCACGGTGGTCCGGCAGGTCATCACGCCGAGCGACTCCAGCCGGGGCTTCTCCGGCGTCCTCGCGGCACGGCGCGAATGGACGGACGAGCTCGCCAGCAATCTCTTCGTCAGCCGCTACCAGCTCAGCGTGCCGCTCACCAATGCCAGCCGCGGCAAGCTCAGGATCGACCGCGCCAGCGCCAATCTGGTCTGGACGCCGGTGGACGGCTTCAAGGCGGGGCTGGAAGGCTCGATCGCCTGGACGAACATCGCCTTCGCCGGCCGCACCCTGGCCGCCAGCCTCGGCGGCCGCCAGCTCTCGGCCCAGCTCTTCATCGAGCGGTCGTTCTGAGGGCAGCTGAGCCCGCGCCGCAGCGCTGCCCGGACCCACCAGCCCTCATCCTGAGGAGCCGCGAAGCGGCGTCTCGAAGGATGATCCAGGAGACTCCGTCACCAGCTGGACCATCCTTCGAGACGCGCTCTCCGAGCGCTCCTCAGGATGAGGGCTGAGGCTGCTCGACCCCGCCCCCTACCCCTTCGACCCTCGCCGCAGCAGCGGATGCACATAGAGCTCGAAGGCGATGGTCAGCAGAAGGAAGACCAGCCCGATCGCGAAGGCGACGATCCAGTAGGCGACGTCCTCCTCCGAGACGAACCAGCCCGCGATCAGCGAGGGCACGATCAGGAGAGCCCGGGCGATGAGAGAGATCATGAGGGAGGCACCCGCGCAGCCCGGGGGTGGGCGCGGGTCGCCAATTTAAGGTCGACGCACGCCAACGCCTTGCGGTCGATCAAATGGCGACGGGCCGCCTCTCACCCCTCCCCGCGCTCCAGCCTCAGCTTCTCCCAATACTCCAGCCGCTTGCGGATCTCGCGCTCGAAGCCACGTTCGGGCGGGTCGTAGAAGAGCTGGCGGCCGAGCGCGTCGGGCCAGTAGTCCTGGCCGGAGAAGGCGTCGGGCGCGTCGTGGTCATAGGCGTAGTCCGCGCCATAGCCCTCCTGCTTCATCAGCTTGGTCGGCGCGTTCAGGATCGTCTTGGGCGGCATCAGCGAGCCGCGCTCGGCGGCGACCCGGCGGGCCGCCTTGTAGGCCTTGTAGGCGGCGTTCGATTTCGGCGCGGTAGCGAGGTAGATCACCGTGTTGGCGAGCGCGAGCTCCCCCTCCGGCGAGCCGAGCTGCTCATAGGTCTCGGCGGCGGCGCGGGCATGGACCAGCGCCTGGGGGTCGGCCAGCCCGATATCCTCGACCGCCATCCGCACCAGCCGCCGCGCCAGGAAGCGCGGGTCCTCGCCGGCATCGAGCATGCGGGCGAAATAATAGAGCGCCGCATCCGGGTCCGAGCCGCGGATCGTCTTGTGCAGGGCCGAGATCAGGTTGTAGTGGCCGTCCTGCGCCTTGTCGTAGATCGGCGCGCGGCGCTGGATCACCTCGCTCAGCCCCGCCTCGTCGAAGATTTCGCCCGGCTTGGCGGCGCGCCACAACTCCTCGGCCAGAGTCAGCACGGCGCGCCCGTCGCCATCGGCGAAGCGGGCCAGCGCGAGCCGGGCTTCCGGCGTCAGCGGCAGCTCCCGGTTCTCCAAAAGCTCCGCCCGGCCGAGCAGGAAGAGCAGCGCGCCTTCGTCGAGCGATTTGAAGGTCAGCACCCGCGCCCGCGAGAGCAGCGCGGCATTGAGCGCGAAGGACGGGTTCTCGGTGGTGGCGCCGACCAGCGTGATCGTGCCGTCCTCCATCACGGGCAGGAAGGCGTCGAGCTGGGCGCGGTTGAAGCGGTGGATCTCGTCGACGAAGAGCAGCGTGCCCTTGCCGCCGAGGCGGCGCCCGCGCGCCGATTCGAACACCTTCTTGAGATCGGTGATGCCGGAGAAGATCGCGCTGATCTGCTCGAAGCCGAGATCGACCTGTCCTGCCAGCAGCCGCGCCACCGTCGTCTTGCCGGTGCCGGGCGGACCCCAGAAGATCAGGCTGCCGAGCGAGCCCGACTGCACCAGCCGCGTCAGCGCGCCCTCCGGCCCGGTCAGGTGCTCCTGACCCGCGACCTCGCCCAGTGTCGTCGGCCGCATCCGGTCCGCGAGCGGGCGCGGGCCGGATTTGTCGAGCCCGGAGGCGGCGAAGAGATCGCTCACCCCGGGAAGACCGAGGTCACGCTCTGGCCGCCGCGCGAGATCGTCACCTCCCACGCACGGCGGCGCTCCTTCAGCGCGGCCTCGACCTCGCGCGATGTGTCCATGCGCTCGCCGTTGAGGGCCTGGATGATGTCGCCCTTCTGGAAGCCGATGCGGGCCGCCGTGCTGCCCTCCTCGACCTCGCCGACCACGACTCCATCCGTGCCGGCGTCCAGCGCCAGCTCCTCGGCGACCGCGGGCGAGAGGTTCATCACCGTAAGCCCCGCGAGCGGGCTGCGGCCGCCGAGGGTGATCGCCTCGCGCGGGCGCAGCTCCGGCGCGGGCACGAGCTTGACCGGGAGCACGACGCGCTTGCCGCCGCGCAGCACCGTCAGCGTCGTGGTGCCGCCGAGCGGGCGCGTCGCGAAGCGGTAGCCGAAGGATTCGGGATCGTCGACGGCGACCCCGTCGACCGCCAGGATGACGTCGGAGCGGCGCAGGCCGCCCTCCGCCGCCGGACCCTTCTCGACCACGCCGGCGACCACCGAGCCGGCCGGCCGGTCGAGGCCGAGCCCGTCGGCGACATCCGGCGTCAGCGCCTGCAGCCTGGCACCAAACCAGGGGCGCCGGACGGTCTTCGCGCCGCTCTTCGCGCTCTCGACGACGACCCGCACCATCGCGGCGGGAATCGCGAAGCCGATGCCGTGGCTGCCGCCAGAGCGCGAGAAGATCGCCGTGTTGATGCCGATGACGCGGCCCTGCATGTCGACCAGCGCGCCGCCGGAATTGCCGGGGTTGATGGCGGCGTCGGTCTGGATGAAGGACTGCGCGTCGCCGACGCCGATCTGGGTGCGCGCCAGCGCCGAGACGATGCCCTGCGTCACCGTCTGGCCGACGCCGAAGGGGTTGCCGATCGCGAGCACGAGATCGCCGATCTCGACCTTGTCCGAATCCGCCAGCTCGATGGCGACGAGATCCTTCGCCGACTTCAGCTTGAGCACGGCGAGATCGGTGCGCGGGTCGCGCAGCAGGATCGTCGCCTCGACCTCGCGCTTGTCGGCGAAGGCGACCTTGACCTCGCTCATGCCCTCGATGACGTGGTTGTTGGTGACGACGAGCCCGCTCGCATCGACCACCACGCCCGAGCCGAGCGAGCGCTGCACGCGCTCCTGCGGCACGCCAAAACCCCGGTCGCCGAAGAAGCGCCGGAAGAAGGGGTCGTCCATGAAGGGGTTGCGCGGCTGCTTCTCGACCCGCGCGCCATAAACGTTGACGACGGCGCCGGCACTGCGCTTCACGACGCCGGAAAAGGAGAGCGAGATCTCCTGCCGCGTCTCCGGCACCTGCCGCAGCGGCGTCTGCGCGGCCGCGGGCGACACCGCGACGGGCAGCGCCGCCAGCGCCGCCGCGAGCAGAAGCCCGCGGCTCGAGATGACCTTGCGCTGCATCTGGCGTCTCCTCTGCGACGGCGCGACTCGTCGCGAGAGATAGGCCGATGCGAGGGCGATTTCCAGCCGCGCCCCTGCGGCAGGGCTCAGCGCCCTACTTGTCCTGCAGCAGCAGCCGGTACTTCTCGATCTCGGCCGGCACCATCTTGGCCACGAAGGCCGGCGTCACCTCTTCCGCCGTCGGCACGACCGAGGACAGGGTCTTGAAGCGGTCCTGCAGGTTCGGGCTGGCCAGAGCGGTCTTCAGCGCGGCGTTGAGCTTGGCGATCACCGGCTCCGGCGTGTTCTTCGGCACGAAGATGGCGTTCCAGCCCTGCGCCTGGAAGGCCGGCAGACCGGCCTCGGCCGAGGTCGGGACGGCAGGCAGGCTCGCCAGCCGCTCCGGCGTCGCCACGACGAGCGCCCTCACCTTCTCGCCCTGAACGGCCCCCGACAGCGAGGTCGCCGCATCGCAGACGCCGTCGATCTGGCCGCCCATCAGGTCGTTCAGCGCCGGCCCCGCCCCGCGATAGCTGACCAGCGCGACATCGACGCCCGACGCCTTGATAAAGGTCCGGCAGATCAGATAGTTCGACGAGCCGACGCCGGCATGGCCGAGGCTGACCTTGCCGGGATTGGCCTTGGCGTAGGCAACGAACTCCGCCAGCGTCTTGGCCGGGAAATCGAGCTTCAGCGCGATCATCGGCGAAGTCTTGGCGACGAGCCCGACCGGCGCGAAATCGGCGTTGGTGTATTTCAGATCCGGATAGATCGTGTAGGAGGCGGCATTGGTGCCGCTGTTGCCAATGACGATGGTATAGCCGTCGGGCTCGGCCTTGGCCGCCCGCGACAGCGCCGTCGCCCCGCCCGCCCCGCCCATGTTTTCCATGATGATGCGCTGGCCGAGCACGCGCCCCATCTCGTCGCCGACCAGCCGCGCGATCACGTCCGACGAGCCACCGGCCGCGAAAGGTACGATCATGGTGATCGACTTGGAGGGGTAGTCCTGCGCTGTCGCCGGCATCGCAGCGGCGAGCAGCAGCCCCCCCGCCACGGCCAGCCCGGCCCAGTGGTTCATTCTCGTCATCAGCGTCCCCCCAAGTGCCTTGCTGGCTTTCGAGGAAGCCTAGACAGGAAGCTGCGGTCCGCCAAGGGCCGTCGCGCCGCCATCGAAGCCGGCCGAACGACCACCAAACCGGAAGCCCGACACCCCCAAACGAAAAAGGGCGACCCGAAGGCCGCCCTTTCAAATCGCCTGGTCCGAAGAAAAATCCTCAGGCCGCCTCGTCATCCGCCGTGAAGACCGGGCCGGAATCCTGTCCCTTGGCGTCGACGTCGCGATCGACGAACTCGATCACGGCGAGCGGCGCGTTGTCGCCGAAGCGGAAGCCCGCCTTCATGATGCGCAGATAGCCGCCATTGCGCTCCTTGTAGCGCGGGCCCAGCACCGAGAAGAGCTTGCCGACGAGAGCGACGTCCTTGATCTGCGCGATCGCCTGGCGGCGGGCATGCAGGTCGCCGCGCTTGGCGAGGGTCACCAGCTTCTCGACGACCGGACGCAGGTCCTTGGCCTTCGGCAGCGTGGTGGTGATCTGCTCGTGCTTGATCAGGGCCTGGGACATGTTGGCGAACATCGCCTTGCGATGCTCGGCCGAGCGGTTGAAACGGCGACCGCGGAAACCGTGACGCATGGTGTGGCTCCTTCGATGTTACGGCCGCCGTGCCACGGTACGGCCGTTCTTTATGCTCCGCAGCTCATGCTGCGTGCGGGAAAGCGTGGGGCGCGAGAGCCCCGCACCGGGATCAGTAGTGCTCCTCGAAGCGCTTCGCCAGCTCTTCGATGTTCTCCGGCGGCCAGCCGGTGACGTCCATGCCGAGGTGGAGGCCCATGGTGGCGAGCACTTCCTTGATCTCGTTCAGCGACTTGCGGCCGAAGTTCGGGGTGCGCAGCATCTCGCCCTCCGACTTCTGGATCAGGTCGCCGATATAGACGATGTTGTCGTTCTTCAGGCAGTTCGCCGAACGCACCGACAGCTCGAGCTCGTCGACCTTCTTGAGCAGCGCCGGGTTGAAGGGCAGCTGCGGCGCAGTCGAGACGGCCTCTTCCTTGCGCGGCTCCTCGAAGGTGATGAAGACGGCGAGCTGGTCCTGCAGGATGCGGGCGGCGAGCGCCAGCGCGTCCTCGGGCGTCACCGAGCCATTGGTCTCGATGTTCAGGGTCAGCATGTCGCGGTCGAGGTTCTGGCCCTCGCGGGTGTTCTCGACGCGGTAGGAGACCTTCTTCACCGGCGAGTACAGGCTGTCGACCGGGATCAGGCCGATCGGCGCGTCCTCGGGGCGGTTCTGCTCGGAGGGGACATAGCCCTTGCCAGTGTTGACCGTGAACTCCATGCGGATCTCGGAGCCCTCGTCCAGCGTGCAGAGCACGAGGTCGGGGTTCAGGATCGAGACGTCGCCGACGGTGTTGATGTCGCCGGCGGTGACGATGCCCGGGCCGGTCTTGCGCAGGGTCATGCGCTTGGGGCCCTCGCCCTGCATCTTGACCGCGATCGCCTTGATGTTGAGGACGATGTCGGTCACGTCCTCACGCACGCCGGGGATCGAGGAGAACTCGTGCAGCACGCCGTCGATCTGCACAGCGGTGACGGCCGCGCCCTGCAGCGAGGAGAGCAGCACGCGACGCAGCGCGTTGCCGAGCGTCATGCCGAAACCGCGCTCCAGCGGACGCGCGATGACGGTGGCCTGACGCTTCGGATCGTCGCCGACCTTGATTTCGAGCTTGTTGGGCTTTGACAGATCCTGCCAGTTCTTGCTGATCACGACCGCACTCCTGGTGCTTGAATTCAATGGCGGCGGCGGGCCGCCCCGGACAGGCGCCCGCCGGTGCGGGCGCCTCGAAGCACGCGCGTCAGACGCGACGACGCTTGCGCGGACGGCAGCCGTTATGCGGGATCGGCGTCACGTCGCGGATCGAGGTCACGGTGAAGCCGGCGGCCTGCAGCGCGCGGAGCGCCGATTCACGACCCGACCCCGGACCGGTGACCTCGACCTCGAGGGTGCGCATGCCATGCTCGGCGGCCTTGCGGGCCGCGTCCTCGGCGGCGACCTGCGCGGCGTAGGGGGTCGACTTGCGCGAGCCCTTGAAGCCCATCGTGCCGGCCGACGACCAGGAGATCGTGTTGCCCTGCGCGTCGGTGATGGTGATCATGGTGTTGTTGAACGAGGCGTTCACATGGGCGACGCCGGAGACGATGTTCTTGCGTTCGCGGCGACGAACGCGCTGGGCTTCCTTGGCCATAGTCTTTTCTCTTGTCCTTCAGGCGCGCCCGTGATGCCAGGCGCTGGGGATGCCGCCCGTCCCCGCTGGGGTCAGGCGGCGCAAAGCAGCGGGCCGGTCACCCGGCCCGCCGAAATCACTTCTTCTTGCCGGCGATCGGCTTCGCCTTGCCCTTTCGGGTGCGGGCGTTGGTGTGGGTGCGCTGGCCGCGGACCGGCAGCGAGCGGCGATGGCGCAGGCCGCGATAGCAGCCCAGATCCATCAGGCGCTTGATGTTCATCGAGACCTCGCGGCGCAGGTCGCCCTCGACGAGATAGTCGCGGTCGATCGTCTCGCGGATCTGCAGGACCTCGGCGTCGGTCAGCTGGTTGACGCGGCGCTCGGCGACGATGCCGACCTTGTCGCAGATCTCCTGGGCCTTGGCCGCGCCAATGCCGTGAATGTACTGCAGGCCGATGACGACGCGCTTGTTGGTCGGAATGTTGACGCCCGCAATACGAGCCATGATCGTCTCTCCATGTCGGCCGGCAAACGCCCAGTGGCGCGCCAGCGGTTTAAAGATGCCTCGCGCCGGTGGAGGCCGGCCCCTGCGAAGCGTTGAACCCGTTCCATGCGGGAATGCGACGTCGCCCCTCCTCGCGAAGGTAACGGCATCGCTGTCATGAAACCGGAAGTGGGGTCGTTAGTCGTTCGAAGACGCGGAGTCAACCGTCGAAGGAGGCCGACAGGAACAATTCTTGCCGCCGCCTCCGGAGCGGCCTATGCTGAGGCATAGGCCTTCCGACCTGCGAGGTTGAGGATGAACGAGGTTCGACACGTCAAACTCTTCAGGAACGGCCGCAACCAGGCGGTCCGCATCCCGGTGGAGTTCGAATTGCCGGGCCATGAGGCGCTGATGCACCGGGACGGCGACAGGCTGGTGATCGAGCCGGCCCGTAAACGCGGCCTCTCGGCCCTGTTGGCTGAGCTCGAGCCGGTCGACGAGGCGTTGCCGGACATCGCCGATCCGGTCCCGCTTCCCGAGCAAACGCTTTGACGCGCTATCTGCTCGACACCAACATCATCTCCGATCTCATCCGCCATCCCCGCGGCGCGGCGGCCCAATCGATCGCCAAGGTTGGCGACCGGGCGGTGGTGACGAGCGCCATCGTCGCCGCTGAACTGCGCTATGGCTGCGAAAAATCGGGATCGACCCGGCTGCGGGCCGCCGTGGAGGCGGTACTGTCGGAACTCGAGATCCTGCCCTTCGACGAGCCCGCCTCACGCGCCTATGCCAGCCTGCGCGTGTCGCTCGAATCCCGGGGTTTGCCCATCGGCGGCAACGACATGCTCATCGCCGCACAGGTTCTCGCCCTGGAAGCGGTCCTCGTCACAGCGAACACCTCAGAGTTCGCGCGTGTGGAGGACCTCAGGATCGAAAACTGGTTGGGCTGACGCGGGCCGCCGGCTCAGCTGCGCGCCAGCGCCGTCTCGATCGCGGCCGTCACGGCGTCGATCGGCTGCATGCCGTCGATCTCGATCACCTGGCCGCGCTTCGCGTAGTAGGGCGAGACGACCGCGGTGTCGCGGTTATAGGCCTCGAGCCGGGTCTTGAAGACCTCCGGATCGTCGTCCTTGCGGACCGGCTGCCCGGCGGCTTTCGCCTCCTCGGCACGCTTGACGATGCGGTCGACGAGCTTGCTCTGGTCCACCTTCAGTTCCAGCACCGTGTCGAGCTTCAGCCCCTTCGAGGCGAGCATCGCATCCAGCGCCTCGGCCTGGGCCAGGGTGCGCGGGAAACCGTCGAGGATGAAGCCCTTCTTGGCATCCGCCTCCTCGATGCGGTCGGCGACGATGCCGATGA
Source organism: Allobosea massiliensis (assembly GCF_042655245.1). NCBI lineage: Bacteria > Pseudomonadati > Pseudomonadota > Alphaproteobacteria > Hyphomicrobiales > Alloboseaceae > Allobosea > Allobosea massiliensis. The sequence continues at coordinate 33,032 of NZ_JBHSLU010000096.1, forward strand.
CGATCTCGTCCGAAACGAGCCCGCCCGCATCCATCACCGCCTTCGCCTTGACGCCGATCGGCGTCCCGGCGGCGACGGCGGCGCGGAGCATGTCGCCGGTCGAGAGCTGCGGAATACCGTGCTTCGCGACGATGCGCGCAGCCTGAGTGCCCTTCCCCGCCCCCGGCGGCCCCAGGAAGATCAGTCGCATCAGCGTTTCGCTCCTCGCAGCTTGGCCTTCTTGACCAGCCCTTCATACTGATGGGCCAGCAGGTGCCCGTGGACTTGCGCCACGGTATCCATCGTCGTCGTCACCACGATGAGCAGCGAGGTGCCGCCCAGCAGGATGATCGGAATCTGGGCATAGGTGATCATGAACTCGGGGATAAGGCAGACGATAGTCAAATAGCCGGCGCCGAGCACGGTGATGCGGGTCAGCACGCGGTCGATATGCTCGGCGGTGCGCTCGCCGGGGCGGATACCCGGCATGAAGCCGCCATGCTTCTTCAGATTGTCGGCCGTCTCCGTCGGGTTGAAGACGATGGCCGTGTAGAAGAAGCAGAAGAAGATGATCAGCGCGGCGTAGAGGATCATGAACAGCGGCCGGCCATGCGCCAGATAGGTCGCCATGGTCGACAGGAAACCCGTGCCGCCCGAAGCCTGCGAGAAGCTCGCGATCGTCGTCGGCAGCAGCAGCAGCGAGGAGGCGAAGATCGGCGGGATGACGCCGGCGGTATTCAGCTTCAGCGGCAGGAACGAGGTCTGGCCCTCATACATGCGGTTGCCGACCTGGCGCTTGGGATAGTTGATCAGCAGGCGGCGCTGCGCGCGCTCCATGAACACGCAGAAGGCGATGACGCAGATCGCCATCAGCAGGATCAGCAGCAGCAGGCCGGTCGAGATCGCGCCCTGCCGGCCGAGCTCAAGGGTCTGTGCGAGCTGCGACGGAAACTCCGCGATGATGCCGGCGAAGATGATCATCGAGGTGCCGTTGCCGATGCCGCGGCTGGTGATCTGCTCGCCGAGCCACAGCAGGAACATCGTGCCGCCGACCAGCGTGATCGTCGTCGAGAACAGGAAGAACGGGCCGGGCTCGAGCACGAGGTTGCCGGAGCCCTGCAGACCCACGCCGATGCCATAGGCCTGGAAGATGGCCAGGACGAGCGTCAGGTAGCGCGTGTACTGGTTCAGGATCTTGCGACCCTGCTCGCCTTCCTTCTTCAGCGCCTCGAAGCTCGGAATGACGCTCGACAGAAGCTGGATGATGATCGACGCCGAAATATACGGCATGATCGCCAGCGCGAAGATCGCGAGCCGGCCGACCGCGCCGCCCGAAAACATGTTGAACAGGCCGAGCACGCCGGACTGGGTCTGCTTGAACAGATCCGCGACCGCATCGGGATTCATCCCCGGCAACGGGATATAGGTGCCGATCCGGTAGACGATCAGCGCGCCGAGCGTGAACCAGATCCGCTTCTTCAGCTCGTCCGCCTTCGCGAACGCCCCGAAGTTGAGGTTTGAAGCAAGCTGTTCAGCCGCCGATGCCATGCGTCCGGTCCTTGGTCTTCAGATCCATGGGCGCGCTGGGCTGCGCCCGGTCAAACAGTCGAACGGCGGCCAGGGCTTCTGGCCCGGCCGCCGTTCGCGAGTCGTCATGTAAGCGTTCGGCTCACGCCTGTGAAGCAGCCGAAAGGATCTTGACGCTGCCGCCCGCCTTCTCGATCGCGGCGACGGCCGACTTCGACGCGCCAGCCACCTCGAAGGCGAGCTTCGTCTTCAGCTCGCCGACGCCGAGGATCTTCACGCCGTCCTTCGCCTGGCGCGTGATCACGCCCGCGGCGACCAGCGCCTCGACCGTCACGGCGCCCTTGGCGTCCAGCTTGCCGGCTTCCACCGCCTGCTGGATGCGGCCGAGATTGACCTCGTTCAGCTCTTTGGCGAAGAGGTTGTTGAAGCCGCGCTTGGGCAGGCGACGATAAAGCGGCATCTGGCCGCCCTCGAAGCCCTTCACGGCGACGCCGGCGCGGGCCTTCTGACCCTTCACGCCACGACCACCGGTCTTGCCCTTGCCCGAGCCGATGCCACGGCCGACGCGGATGCGCGACTTGTGCGCGCCTTCGTTGTCACGGATCTCGTTGAGTTTCATCGAACGATCTCCCTCACTTCGCATCGACGACGCGCACGAGGTGCCTGACCTTGTCGATCATGCCCCGCACGGCCGGCGTGTCGACCAGGGTCGACTGACGGCGGATCTTGTTGAGGCCGAGACCGATCAGGGTCTGGCGCTGCGACGCCTCGCGGCGGATCGGGCTCCCGATCTGCTCGACGACGACGGTCTTGGTGTCGGACTTTGCCATGATCGCCCCCTCACGCTTCAGCGGCGGCGTCGGCACCCGCATCGCGGCGACGCGTCTGCAGGGCGGAGACCTTGAGGTTGCGGCGCGCGGCGACGCCACGCGGGCTGTCCTCGTTCTTCAGCGCGTCGAAGGTCGCGCGGACGAGGTTGTACGGGTTCGAGGAGCCGAGCGACTTCGACACCACGTCCTGCATGCCGACCGCCTCGAAGACGGCGCGCATCGGGCCGCCGGCGATGATGCCGGTACCGGCCGGGGCGGCGCGCAGCACGACCTTGCCAGCGCCGTGACGGCCCTGGACGTCGTGATGGAGCGTACGACCCTCGCGCAGCGGGATCCGGACCAAACCGCGCTTTGCGGCTTCCGTCGCCTTGCGGATGGCTTCCGGCACTTCACGGGCCTTGCCGTGGCCGAAGCCGACGCGGCCCTTCTGGTCGCCGACGACGACGAGCGCGGCGAAGCCGAAGCGACGCCCGCCCTTCACCACCTTGGCGACGCGGTTGATGTGGACCAGACGGTCCACGAATTCCGAATCGCGCTCTTCGCGATCGCGGTCACGAGGCTCTCTCGCCATTGTCTTTCCTCTTACTTGCGCGGTGACGGCCTCTGCCGCCCCGCTCGCTCGAGCGTTCCTGCTGGAACGACGTCTCTCGAAAAGCCCGATCCCGGCCCCTGCCCCGTTGCCGCGAGGCGCCGGAGCAGATCGACCGGGACCGACGGTCTCAGAAGTTCAGGCCGCCCTCGCGGGCCGCATCGGCGAGCGCCTTGACGCGCCCGTGATACATGTAGGAGCCGCGGTCGAATACCACGTCCTTCACGCCCGCCTTGACGGCACGTTCGGCGATCAGCTTGCCGATCGTCGCGGCCGCCTCGACATTCGCGCCCGACTTGAGATCGCCGCGGATGTCCTTGTCCAGGCTCGAAGCCGAAGCGAGGGTGACCCCCTTCGTGTCGTCGATGATCTGGGCATAGATCTGCTTGCCGGTGCGGTGCACCGAAAGGCGGGCGCGGCCATTGGCCACCGCCTTGATGGCGCGACGGACGCGGGCCTTGCGGCGCGCAGTCGCAACTGTCTGCTTGCTCATGGCTCGCGTCCTTACTTCTTCTTGCCTTCCTTGCGGAAGATGAATTCGCCGGCGTATTTGACACCCTTGCCCTTGTAGGGCTCGGGACCGCGATACTCGCGGATCTCAGCGGCAGTCTGGCCGACCACCTGCTTGTCGATGCCAGTGATGACGATCTCGGTCGGCTTCGGCGTCACGATCGCGACCCCTTCCGGAATCGGATAGTCGATGTCGTGGCTGTAGCCGAGCGACAGCTTGAGCACCTTGCCGGTGACGGCGGCCTTGTAGCCGACGCCGTTGATCTCGAGCTTCTTCTCGAAGCCAGAGGTCGTGCCCGTCACGAGATTGGCGATGCGGGCGCGCGAGGTGCCCCAGAGCGAGCGGGCGCGCTTGCTCTGCGAACGCGGCTGAACCGCGATCGCGCCGTTCTCCATGACGACGGAGACGTCGTCGGGAACCGTGAAGGAGAGTTCCCCCTTCGCGCCCTTGATCTTGACGAGCTGCCCGGCGACGTTGGCGGTGACGCCAGCGGGAACCGGAACAGGCTTCTTACCGATACGAGACATTGGATTTCTCCTGAAAACGAGCGGCGCGAAAGGTCAGAAGACCTTGCAAAGCACTTCGCCGCCCACGTTCTGCTCGCGGGCAAGATGATCGGGCATCACACCCTTCGGGGTCGAGATGATGGTCACGCCCAGGCCGTCGGCCACGCGAGGCATCGTCTCCACCGAAGAATAGACGCGGCGGCCGGGCTTCGACACGCGCGAGATCGACCGGATGACCGGCTGTCCCTCGTGGTACTTCAGCTCGATGTCGAACTCGGTCCGGCCGTTGCCGAACTCGGTCTGGGTGTAGCCGCGGATGTAGCCCTCGGCCTGAAGCACGTCGAGCACACGGGCCCGAAGCTTCGAACCGGGCGTCGAAACGCGCGACTTGCGACGCATCTGCGCATTGCGGATGCGGGTCAGCATATCTCCAAGCGGATCAATGATCGCCATGATGCGTCCTCCTCACCAGCTCGACTTGACGAGGCCGGGAACCAGCCCCTTGTTGCCGAGCTCGCGCAGCGCGACGCGCGACATCTTCAGCTTGCGGTAGAAGGCGCGCGGGCGACCCGTCACCTCGCAGCGGTTGCGCACCCGGTTCGGAGCCGAGTTGCGCGGCAGTTCGGCCAGCTTCAGGCGAGCGAGGAAACGCTCGTCCATGGACTGGCTGTCGTCGTTGGCGATCTCAAGCAACCGGGCGCGGCGGCCGGCGAACTTCTTCACCAGCGCCTTGCGGCGGTTGTTGTTCTCGACGGAGCTCTTCTTAGCCATCGATCTCTCCTGGTTTCCGCGTATGAACGCTGGCGTTCACTGCCGGAACGGGAAGTTGAAGTGCTTGAGCAGGGCGCGAGCCTCGTCGTCCGACTTCGCAGTCGTGCAGACGATCACGTCCATACCCCAGACCTGGTCGACCTTGTCGTAGTTGATCTCGGGGAACACGATGTGCTCCTTGATCCCGAGCGCGAAATTGCCGCGCCCGTCGAAGGACTTCGGGTTGAGACCCCGGAAGTCGCGCACGCGCGGCAGGGCGATGGTGACGAGCCGGTCGACGAACTCGAACATCTTGGTCTTGCGCAGCGTGACCTTGCAGCCGACCGCCATGTTCTCGCGCAGCTTGAAGCCGGCGATGGCGAGACGGGACTTGGTGATGACCGGCTTCTGGCCGGCGATCAGGGCGAGGTCGCCGGCGGCGTTGTCGACCTTCTTGCGGTCGGCGGTCGCTTCGCCCACGCCCATGTTGATGACGACCTTCTCGATGGTCGGCACTTCCATGGCGTTCTTGTAGCCGAACTCGGCGATCATCGCCGGACGGACGACGTCCTCGTAATGCTTCTTCATGCGCGGCGTGAGAGCCGCCTGCTGGTTCTCAGCCATCGATCAGATCCCCCGAACGCTTGGCGAAACGGACCTTGCGGCCATCGTCCAGGACCTTGAAGCCGACGCGGGTCGGCTTGCCGTCCTTGGGATCGGCCACGGCGAGATTCGACAGGTCGATGGTGGCTTCCTTAGAGATGATGCCGCCCTCGGACTGAGCCGATGCCTTGGTGTGCTTCTTGACGAGGTTGACGCCACGCACCACGGCGCGGGCATCCTTCGGCAGCACCTGCAGGACTTCGCCGGCCTTGCCCTTGTCGCGGCCAGCCAGCACGACGACCTTGTCGCCCTTCTTGATCTTCGCAGCCATCACAGCACCTCAGGCGCAAGCGAGATGATCTTCATGTGGTTCTTGGCGCGCAGCTCGCGCGGAACCGGTCCGAAGATACGGGTGCCGACAGGCTCTTTCTGATTGTTGATCAGAACGGCCGCGTTGCGGTCGAACCGGATCACCGAACCGTCGGGACGCTTCACGTCCTTGGCGGTGCGAACGACGACCGCCTTCATGACGTCGCCCTTCTTCACGCGACCGCGCGGAATGGCTTCCTTGATCGAGACGACGATGATGTCGCCGATACGGGCATAACGCCGCTTCGACCCGCCGAGAACCTTGATGCACATCACGCGACGGGCGCCGGAATTATCCGCGACCTCGAGATTGGTCTGCACCTGGATCATGGCCTTGATCCTTCCAGTGTGTATCAGCGCGGTTTCCCGGACGCACCAGCGCCCCCGGGACTACGACTGACGGGGGTCGATCGCCCCCTGGCCTCAAAACAAAGCATGATCCGCAAAAGTGGAGCCCACCTTTGCGGCGATACATGCCCGACTATTTTCACCGCCGCGCCGCCCGAACGAATCGGACGGCGACAGCCGCGTTGACCTACGCCTTGGGAGCGTTGTCGAGCACAACCCAGCTTTTCAGCTTGGAAATCGGCTTGGACTCCTCGATCCAGACCTGATCCCCGACCTTGGCCACCTCCGCCTCGTCATGGGCGTGATAGTTTTTGGTGCGGCGAACCGTCTTCTTGAGGAGAGGGTGCGTATAGCGCCGCTCGACCTTGACCACAACAGTTTTGTTCTGCTTGTCGCTGACGACGACGCCCTGCAGCACGCGCTTCGGCATTGTCTGACTCCTCAGGCGCTCGCGGCCGCGGTCTTCGACCGCTGCAGCGTCTTGATGCGGGCGATGTCCTTGCGGACCTCGGTCACCCGGGCGGTGTTCTCGAGCTGGCCGGTGGCCTTCTGGAAGCGCAGGTTGAACTGCTCCTTCTTGAGCTTCAGGAGCTCGTCCTGGAGCAGGTCCACGCTCATGGCCTTCAGGTCGGACAGGCGTTGCGAAGCTTTCATCTCGTCCTCCCTTCTCACTCGGCGATGCGCTGGATGAAGCGCGTCTTGATCGGCAGCTTGGCGGCGCCGAGGCGCATGGCCTCGCGGGCGGTCTCTTCCGGCACGCCGTCGATCTCGAACATGATCCGGCCCGGCTTGACCTTGGCTGCCCAGAATTCAGGCGCGCCCTTGCCCTTGCCCATGCGGACTTCGGTCGGCTTCTTCGACACCGGCACGTCCGGGAACACGCGGATCCAGACACGGCCGGCGCGCTTCATGGCGCGGGTGATCGCGCGGCGGGCCGCCTCGATCTGCCGGGCGGTGATGCGCTCCGGCTCCTGCGCCTTGAGGCCGAACTGGCCGAAGTTCAGGTCCGTGCCGCCCTTGGCGACGCCGGAGATGCGTCCCTTGAACTGCTTGCGGAACTTGGTCTTCTTAGGTTGCAACATGGCTCTTCTCGATCAGCCTTATGCATGCTCGCGACGATGGCCACCGCCGGAACGGCCGCCCTCGTCTGCCATGCGCTTGTCCTGGGCCATCGGGTCGTGTTCGAGGATCTCGCCCTTGAAGATCCAGACCTTGATGCCGCACGTGCCGTAGGTGGTGAAGGCGGTGCCGACACCGTAATCCACATCGGCGCGCAGCGTGTGCAGCGGAACGCGACCCTCGCGATACCACTCGAGGCGCGCGATCTCGGCACCACCGAGACGGCCCGAGCAGTTGATGCGGATGCCCTCGGCACCCAGACGCATCGCCGACTGCACGGCGCGCTTCATGGCGCGACGGAAGGCGACGCGGCGCTCGAGCTGCTGGGCGATCGAGTCGGCGACCAGCGTGGCGTCGATCTCGGGCTTGCGCACCTCGACGATGTTGATCGTCACATCGGCCTTGGTGAGCTTCATCACCGACTTGCGCAGCTTCTCGATGTCGGCGCCCTTCTTGCCGATCACCACGCCCGGACGCGCCGAGTGGATGGTGACGCGGCACTTCTTGTGCGGGCGCTCGATGATGATCTTGGAGACCGCGGCCTGCTTCAGCAGCTTCATGAGGGCGGCGCGGATGGCCATGTCCTCATGGAGCAGCTTGCCGTACTCGCCCTTCTGCGCGAACCAGCGGGAATCCCAGGTCCGGTTGATGCCGAGGCGAAGCCCGATCGGATTGATTTTCTGACCCATCGTTCTCTCCTCAGGCCTTCGCAGCCTGGACTTCGCGCACCACGATCGTGATGTTGGCGAACGGCTTCAGGATGCGGGCGCCACGGCCGCGGGCGCGGGCATGGAAGCGCTTCATCACGAGCGCCTTGCCGACGAAGGCCTGGGCCACGACGAGATCGTCGACGTCGAGATCATGGTTGTTCTCGGCGTTGGCGATCGCGCTCTGCAGGCACTTGCGCACGTCCAGCGAGATCCGCTTGCGCGAGAACTCGAGGTCGGCGAGCGCCGTCGAGACCTTCTTGCCCCGGATCAGCTGGGCGACGAGGTTGAGCTTCTGCGGCGAGACGCGAAGGTTGCGGGCGACCGCGACGGCTTCGTTCTCGGGCAGCGCACGGGGGGCGGATGCTTTACCCATGGCTTACTTCCTCTTCGCCTTCTTGTCGGCGGCGTGGCCGTGGAAGGTGCGCGTCGGCGAGAACTCGCCGAACTTGTGGCCCACCATCTCCTCGGAGACGCTCACCGGCACATGCTTGTGGCCGTTGTAGACGCCGAACGTCAGACCGACGAACTGCGGCAGGATCGTGGAGCGACGGCTCCAGATCTTGATGACTTCCTGCCGGCTCGCCGAACGGGCGACCTCGGCCTTTTTCAGAAGGTATCCGTCGACGAACGGACCTTTCCAAAGCGAACGCGCCATGACGGACCTCAGTTCTTCTTCTTGCGGGCGTGACGGCTCGACACGATGAAGGTGTCGGTCCGCTTGTTCGAGCGGGTCTTCTTGCCCTTGGTCGGGAGACCCCAGGGCGTGACCGGGTGACGGCCACCCGAGGTGCGGCCTTCGCCGCCGCCATGGGGATGGTCGACCGGGTTCATCGAGACACCGCGGTTGTGCGGGCGACGGCCGAGCCAGCGCGAGCGACCCGCCTTGCCGTCGTTGCGGTTCATGTGGTCGGGGTTGGAGACCGCGCCCACCGTGGCGTAGCACAGACCGCTGATCAGGCGCTGCTCGCCCGAGTTCAGGCGGACGATGACGTAGCCCTGGTCGCGGCCGACGATCTGGGCGTAGTTGCCCGCCGAGCGCGCCAGCTGGCCGCCCTTGCCGATCTTCAGCTCGACATTGTGGACGATCGTGCCGATCGGCAGCGAGCCCATCGGGGCGGCGTTGCCGGGCTTCACGTCGACCGACGGACCCGAGACGACGCTGTCGCCGACGGCCAGGCGCTGCGGCGCCAGGATATAGGCCTGCTCGCCGTCGCTGTACTTGATCAGCGCGATGAAGGCGCTGCGGTTCGGATCATACTCCAGGCGCTCGACGACGGCCGGGATGCCGTCCTTGCCGCGACGTTTGAAGTCGATCAGACGCAGGGTCCGCTTGTGTCCGCCGCCGCGGAAGCGGACGGTGACGCGGCCGAGATTGTTGCGGCCGCCGGAGGACGACTTGCCCTCCGTCAGCACCTTCAGCGGCTTGCCCTTGTAGAGCTCGCTGCGGTCGACGATCACGAGCTGGCGAAGGCTCGGCGTGACCGGCTTGAAATTTTTCAAAGCCATGGTGTGCGATCCTTCCTTACAGGCCCGTGGTCACGTCGATGGAGTGACCTTCCTCGAGGGTCACGACCGCCTTCTTGACGTCCGCGCGCTGGCCGAGCCGGCCGCGGAAGACCTTCATCTTGCCCTCGGTGACGAGCGTGTTGACGCTCTTCACCTTGACGTCGAACAGCTTCTCGATCGCCGCCTTGATCTGCGGCTTCGTGGCGGTCTTGGCGACCTTGAACACGACCTTGTTGTGCTCGGAGAGCATGGTCGCCTTCTCGGTGATGACCGGCCCGCGGATCACGTCGTAGTGGCGCGGGTCCAGATTCTTGGCGGACTGGCTCATGAGAAGCGCGCCTCCAGCGCATCGACAGCCGCGCGCGTCAGGACGAGCTTGTCGCGACGCAGGATGTCATAAACGTTGATGCCCTGGATCGGCAGGACGTCGACATTCGGGATCGAACGCGCGGCCAGGCCGAAGTTCGTGTCGATCTCGGCGCCGCCGATCACCAGCGCGCTGGAGAGCGACAGCTTGCCGAAGTGGCCGAGCAGCACCTTGGTCTTCGGCTCCGCCAGCTTGGCGTCGTCGAGGATGATGATGCCGCCATCCTTGGCCTTCGCCGAGAGCGCATGGCGCAGGGCGAGAGCACGGACCTTCTTGGGCAGGTCGTGGGCGTGGTCGCGCACGATCGGACCGAAGGCCTTGCCACCGCCGCGGAACTGCGGAGCGGACGCTGCACCGTGACGGGCGCCACCGGTGCCCTTCTGCTTGTAGATCTTCTTGCGGGTGCGGTCGACTTCCGACCGGCCCTTCGACTTGTGCGTGCCGGCGCGGCGCTTGGCGAGCTGGTAGCGCACCATGCGGGCGAGGATGTCGGCGCGCGGCTCGAGGCCGAAGATCGCGTCGGCCAGCTCGAGCGAGCCGGCGTTGCCGCCTTCAAGAGTGACGATATCGATTTTCATCACGCGTTCTCCTCAGCCTGGGCCGCAGGAGCCTCAGCGGTCGCCTCGCCGGCGGACCGGAACTTGCCCGGCAGCGGCGCATCCTTCGGAAGCGGACGCTTGATGGCGTCGCGGACATGGATCCAGCCGCCGGCCACGCCGGGAACGGCGCCCTCGACCAGGATCAGGCCACGCTCGGCATCCGTCTGGACGACGCGCAGGTTCTGCGTGGTGACGCGCTCGGCACCGAGATGGCCGGGCATCTTCTTGTTCTTGAAGGTCTTGCCGGGGTCCTGACGGCCGCCGGTCGAACCGATCGAGCGGTGCGAGACCGAGACGCCGTGGGTGGCGCGCAGACCGCCGAAGTTCCAGCGCTTCATGCCGCCGGCGAAGCCCTTGCCGGTGGTCGTGCCGCTGACGTCGACGAACTGGCCGACGACGAAGTGATCCGCCGTCAGCTCGGCGCCGACCGGGATCAGCGCATCGTCGCTGACACGGAACTCGACGACCTTGCGCTTCGGCTCGACCTTCGCGACGGCGAAGTGGCCGCGCTCGGCCTTCGAGACATTCTTGACCTTGGCAGTGCCCGTGCCGAGCTGCACGGCGACGTAGCCGTTCTTCTCGATCGTGCGGTGAGCGACGACCTGGCAGTTATCGAGCTTCAGCACGGTGACCGGGATATGTTCGCCGGCATCGGTGAAGATGCGGGTCATCCCGACTTTCTGTGCAATCACACCGGAACGCATCGGTGCATACCTTCCCTTGGGGTCATGACCATCCCGCCGACATGCGGGAGACAGAGGACCCGGCTAAAACGGATCAGAGCTTGATTTCGACGTCGACGCCGGCGGCGAGATCGAGCTTCATGAGGGCGTCGACCGTCTGCGGGGTCGGGTCGACGATGTCGAGAACCCGCTTGTGGGTCCGCATTTCGAACTGCTCGCGCGACTTCTTGTCGATGTGGGGCGAGCGGTTGACCGTGAACTTCTCGATGAGCGTGGGCAGCGGGATGGGGCCGCGGACCTGAGCGCCCGTCCTCTTCGCGGTCGACACGATCTCGCGCGTCGAAGCGTCGAGAATGCGGTGGTCGAACGCCTTGAGGCGGATCCGGATGTTCTGACCGTTCATGGTCTTATCTTCCTCGTGACGTGAAAGGGCGGAGGCCCGGCAGGGCCCACGCCCTCACGAAAACGCTGTTCAAGCGATGATGCTGGCGACGACGCCGGCGCCGACGGTGCGGCCGCCTTCGCGGATGGCGAAGCGCAGCTTCTCCTCCATCGCGATCGGCACGATCAGGTGCACTTCCATGGCGATGTTGT
>NZ_JBHSLU010000097.1:0-9822 GCF_042655245.1 Allobosea massiliensis
CCGGGCACCTCACGGCGCCAGCCTACCAAACGGTCGATCTGTGTTTGAGACAGGCCGCCCGGGAACTGGCCTCGATCTATTTACTGTCGGTGTTGAAGATCTCCGGCTTGCCGAAGCGGGCCATCGCCTCCTCGACGGCCTCGATGCAGAAGGCGACGTCCATGTTGATCGAGAGCCGCCAGGCCAGAACCTTGCGGCTGAACCAGTCGACGACAGCCGTCAGATAGACGAAGCCCCGCGCCATCGGGATGTAGGTGATGTCCATCGCCCAGACCTGATTGGGCCGCGTCACCGGCAGCTTGCGCAGCAGGTAGGGGAAGATCTTGTGCCCCGGCGCCGGCTTCGAGGTGTTCGGCCGGCGGTAGAGCGCCTCGATCCCCATGCGCTTCATCAGCGTGGCGACGTGGAGACGCCCAGCCCTATGGCCATCGGCCCCAAGAAGCCCCTGCAACATGCGGCTGCCCGCGAAGGGGTATTCCAGATGCAGCGCGTCGATCGCGCGCATCAACGCCAGGTCGGCGGCAGGAACCGCGCGAGGCAGATAATAGACGCTGCCCCGGCTGAACCCGAGTGCTCTGGCTTGCCGGTTGAGCGGCAGATCGTGCGCGCGATCGATCATCGCTTTGCGCTCAGAAGCCCGGCCTTGCCGAGCGCGCCGGACAAAAAATCATTCTCCAGCGCCAGCTCCCCGATCTTCGCATGCAGCGTCTTCACGTCGATCGTTGGTGCGTTAGACTCGGACTTCGCCTCGGAGCCGAAGACACCGGCAGCCCCTTCAAGAAGCTGGCTGCGCCACTGCGTGATCTGGTTGGGGTGGACGTCAAACTGCTGCGCCAAGTCGGCCAGCGTCTTCTCGCCCTTGATGGCCGCCAGCGCGACCTTCGCCTTGAAAGCCGGGCTGTGGTTCCGGCGCACGCGTCTCGTCATATCCGCTCCTGTTCACGACAATCATGCCGCGTTCAGGCCGAACATCCACCTACGCCCGATGTCCAGATTTCCCGAGCCAGCTCTGCAGATGGCTTACCTTGGGCTTGTCCCAACCGTAGCGGATCAGATGAAGCTACGGGGATGTCGCGTTACGGATTCAATTTGCCTTTAACCTCGAGATGGTGGAGTGCGAAACATTATAACTCCTGGCGATCTCCGTCATCGACTCCTCGCCGGCATCGCGACGACGGACTGCTTCGTCGCGCTGATGCGGCGTGAGCTTGAACCGTCGGCCAAGTTTCACACCGCGCGCTTTCGCGCGAGCGCGTCCTTCGCCGGTGCGGGAGCGGATCAGCTCGCGCTCGAATTCCGCCAGGCCGGCCAACACCGTCAACATCAACCTACCGTGAGCGGTAGTCGTGTCCGCCCATCCATCCCCGAGCGATCGGAACGCCGCACCCTTGTCGGCGACGACCCCGAGAATGTTCAGGAGGTCACGCGTCGATCGGGCCAAGCGGTCGAGGCGCGTCACGATCACGACGTCGCCAGCGTTCAGCGTGCTCAGCAGCTTGTCAAGCTGGACGCGATCGCGCTTGGCACCGGAAACCTTCTCCTTGAACAGCCGCGTCGCGCCGGCCGCCTCGAGCTGCGCAACCTGGGCGTCGAGGGTCTGGCCGTCGGTCGAGACCCGGGCGTAGCCATAAGCGAAGGGCATGGAACGGGCTCGCATTGCGCACATATAATATGCACAGCATAACCCACTGGAATCGCGGTGTCGAGCTAGCTGTGCATAATTCTTGATTTGTGCACAGAGCTATTTAAAAGTATTGGCTCGAAACGAGGTCAGCGCATGCATGAGAAGCACACCTTGACATCGTCGTCGGACCGATCTCGGCTTCGACAGCCTGATCGCCGTGGGCGGCCGTGTCAGTTTGCCTCAGAAAACGGCCTTGTACCTATAGTAGCTATAGGTATTAAGCCTTCTGGCCATTGTCGCTTTGATTCGCTACTGGCTGCATCGGCGCTCAGGAAGACGTCAAAATGTCAATTTATGAGTCGAGTAGTCGTTTGCGAGAGCGAGGGCTTATGCTGGCTGCCGCCGTGCACCATTTGAGCCGGCAGCAATCGGCGAGAAGCTGACATTCAGAGGTTGATGGAAATGACCGCTCGCGCTTATTACCTCTCTGGTCTCTTTGGCCTTGCCGGCATTCTCGTCGGTGCATTCGCGCCTTACGTGGGCCAGTCGATCCGAGGGGCTGTTGGTTTCAGGCCACCGCCCGGCATCGACCAAGCGCGAGCCGCGGATGGTGCAGATATTCGTTTGGGTGGCGGCGCAGGGAAGAGCGTGAAAGGCGCACGCAATACGCCTGCAGCCGACGAAAGCAGAGCCGCTGAAGGTTTGATCAAGTTAACTCAAGACCAGATCAGCGCGCAGGAGATCGACGTTGCCACTGTTCAAGGAGGTTTTCTTTCACGCCACATTATCGTGCCTGGTACGATTTCACCGGATGTCAACCGGATTGCTCGGGTGCCGGCACGCGTCGTCGGAACGGTCGCTGAAATGCGCAAGCAGCTCGGCGATATGGTTACGAAAGACGAAGTGGTCGCGGTGCTCGATAGTCGTGAGGTTGCAGATGCCAAAAGCGAGTATCTGACGGCATCCGTGAATTTCGATCTTCAAAAAACGAATTTCGAACGCGCGCAAGGCCTTTGGGACAAGCGGATCTCGGCCGAACAACAATACCTGCAGGTCCGGGCAAGCTTTTCCGAAGCGCAGCTTCGCGTCGATTTAGCACGCCAGAAACTGTCAGCTCTTGGCATAGACGCTGCGGAAGTGGCGAACGCAGCTAAGGAAGACACTGCGGGATCAGGGCAGTCGAGCCTGCGCAAATATGAACTTCGCTCTCCGATGCCAGGGCGAATTGTCGATCGCAAGGTGGATGTCGGCACGGCGGTAGGCAAGGAAGGGGATCCCGCCGATCTCTATACAGTTGCCGATCTTTCCACCGTCTGGATCGATCTTACTGTTACACCAGGAGACCTTGGTAAAATCAGGGAGGGCGCAAAAGTCTCGATCGCCACGAATGACGACGACAGCAAACGCGCTGAAGCTCGGATCATGTTTGTCAGCCCCATTCTGAACTCGGAAACCCGTTCGGCACGCGTCATTGCATCCTTGGCCAACCAGGATCTATCGTGGCGCCCGGGATCGTTTGTTACAGCCGAAATAGAGATCGGGCGAGAACAAGCGAAGTTTCTCGTGCCGCGGGCTGCATTGCAAACGATAAGCGGCGAACGCGTGGTCTTCGTCCGGAAACCCGAGGGTTTCCAACGCAGGGACGTCAAGGCTGGCCAAGCCGACGATGCGGTGGTCGAAATTCTCTCTGGTCTTTCGTCGAGCGACAAGATCGCGGTCAAGAACACCTTTCTGCTCAAGGCCGAACTCGGCAAAACCGAAGCCAAACACGACGATTGAACGGAACAGATCCTTATGATCGCCCGCATTCTCGCTTTCTCGGTGCATCAGCGCTGGCTCGTGCTTCTTTTGTCGCTGTTGGCAGCAGGCTTCGGGGCCTATTCCTTGACGAAGCTGCCGATCGACGCCGTTCCCGACATCACGAACAATCAGGTGCAAATCAACACGACCGCCGCGTCGCTATCGCCGTTCGATATCGAAAAGCAGGTGACCTATCCTGTCGAGACCGCCTTGGCCGGTATCCCGGGTCTCGAATACACCAGGTCTCTGTCGCGTAACGGCTTTTCCCAAGTTACCGCGGTCTTCAATGAGAAGACAGACCTCTACTTCGCCCGGCAGCAAGTGAACGAACGACTTGCCGAGGCTAAGGCAACTCTGCCGTTGGGGGCCGAACCACGCATGGGTCCGATTTCGACCGGGCTGGGCGAAATCTACATGTGGGCTATTCAGTACAAAAAGCCCGCAGATGGTAGCACGGTCCACGATGGCCGCCCTGGCTGGCAGAAAGACGGCAGTTTTCTGACACCGGAAGGTCAGAGCCTGACCACCGATTTCGAGCGGGCAGCTTATTTGCGGACGGTCCAGGATTGGATCATTCGCCCTCAGGTCAAGACGGTCCCCGGGGTCGCCGGCGTGGATGGCATCGGCGGGTATGAGAAACAGTATCATGTTCAGCCCGATCCCGCGAAGCTGGTCGGGTTCAATTTGTCGTTCAGTGACATTGCAGCAGCCCTCGACGCCAACAATGCCAACCGCGGCGCGGGCTATCTCGAGGAAAATGGCGAAGGTTACGTCGTGCGCTCGGCTGGTCGCCTCGAAAGCATGGACGAGATCGGCAATGTCGTCGTGGCGACCCGCGGCGGGGTGCCGATCAGAGTAAAGGATATTGCCGAAGTCCGAATTGGACGTGACCTTCGAACGGGGTCCGCGTCTGAGAACGGCCAGGAGGTGGTGGTCGGCACTGCTCTGATGTTGATCGGCGGAAACAGCCGGACCGTTGCGGCCGCCGTCGACACTAAGATGAAAGAGATCGTTCGTTCGCTGCCACCCGGCGTCGAGGCCAAAACAGTTCTGAACCGCACCCTCCTCGTCGATGCAACGATCAAGACGGTTGCAAAAAATCTTGCCGAAGGCGCGGCGCTGGTCGTCGTCATCCTGTTCCTATTGCTAGGCAACATACGAGCTGCCATCATCACTGCCATGGTGATCCCCGTCGCCATGCTGATGACGATGACTGGCATGGTACAGGGCCGCATCAGCGCTAATCTGATGAGCCTCGGGGCGCTCGATTTCGGCTTGATCGTCGATGGTGCGGTCATCATCGCGGAAAACAGCCTTCGGCACCTTGCCGAACGTCAACACGAATTAGGCCGCAAGCTCCATCAGGGCGAGCGCCTCAGCACTGTTATCGAGTCGGCTGAGGAAATGATCAAGCCATCGCTCTATGGCCAAGCTATCATCATTCTTGTTTACGTGCCACTTCTTACGTTTACTGGCGTCGAAGGTAAGATGTTCGAGCCGATGGCGTTGACCGTCATCATCGCGCTCGCTTCAGCCTTTATCCTTTCCCTGACCTTCGTTCCGGCTCTCATCGCAATCGCGATCACCGGACGAGTGCAGGAGAAGGACAATGTCTTCATTCGCATCATGAAGACTGCTTATCGACCGATGCTGGCGAGCGCAGTGAAGCGGCCGATCTCGTTTATCCTTGGGTCTGTTGGCCTCTTTGTGCTGTCTGGTGTCTTGTTCACGAGTCTTGGCCAAGAGTTCATTCCGACCTTGGACGAGAAGAACATCGCGATGAACGCATTGCGGATCCCTTCGACGTCGCTGACACAGTCGCAGGCCATGCAGATCAGGGTCGAAAGGGCGGTGAGCCAATTCCCGCAGGTGGCCTATGTGTTTTCGAAAACAGGCACGGCGGAAGTTGCTGCAGACCCAATGCCGCCGAACTCGTCCGATACCTTCATCATATTGAAACCTCAGGCTGAGTGGCCCGATCCGACATTGTCGAAGGCCGATTTGCAGGAGCAAATGGAGAAATCCGTCTCGCAGCTGTCGGGCAACAACTACGAGTTTTCGCAGCCGATCCAGCTTCGTTTCAACGAACTGCTGGCAGGAACGCGCGGCGACCTGGCGGTAAAAGTCTTCGGCGAAGAATTCGGTCCGATGCTGCAAGCCGCAAACCAGATCGCGGCGGTCCTGCGCGACACGCAAGGGGCGGAAGACGTCAAGGTAGAACAGACCACCGGTCTGCCATTCCTTGAAATCAAGGTCAACAAAACAGAGATCGCTCGGCTGGGACTGAGCCTATTTACGGTGCAGGAGGTCATTGGCGCGGCGATCGGCGGCCGAGAGGCAGGCTATGTTTTTGAAGGCGACCGACGTTTCCCAATCGTCGTGCGTCTCAACGACAAGCGGCGCGAAAATTTGGAGGCCTTGCAGAATGTTCCGGTTTCATTGCCACCAACGGCTACCGGACGTGGCTCGTCGGTGCCGTTAAAACAGGTCGCGACCTTTACGGTGGCAGAAGGGCCCAACCAGATCTCTCGAGAGAATGGCAAGCGACGCATCGTCGTGACGGCCAACGTTCGTGATCGTGACATCGGTTCACTCGTCGCGGAGGCCCAAAGCAAGGTCGGCGAACAGGTCCAGCTACCCGCAGGTTACTATGTGAGTTGGGGCGGTCAGTTCGAGAATCTCGCTTCTGCGCGCCAGCGCCTGATGATCGTCGTGCCGGGCTGTTTTTTCCTGATCTTCCTGCTGCTCTACCAAGCTCTCGGGTCGGCACGGGATGCCATTTTGGTGTTTAGTGCCGTGCCCTTGGCCCTGACTGGGGGTATTGCAGCCTTGTGGCTGCGAGGAATGCCTTTTTCCGTCCCCGCAGCTGTCGGCTTCATTGCGCTATCTGGTGTCGCGGTCTTGAACGGCCTCGTCATGCTGACATTCATCAAGCAGCTGATGGAGGATGGCATGCCGAAGCAGCAGGCCATTCTGGAGGGGGCGATGGTACGACTACGCCCGGTTGCAATGACCGCGCTTGTTGCTTCGCTCGGCTTCGTTCCGATGGCGCTCGCCACGGGAACGGGCGCCGAGGTACAAAGGCCGCTTGCTACGGTGGTCATCGGTGGGCTTATCAGTGCGACCCTCCTGACCCTCGTCGTGCTGCCAGCGCTCTATGCGCGCTTCTCGGGAGATCGGCATCGGCGCAGGGATGAGGACGCAGACGCTGCGGAGGGGCTCCCAATGACAGCTTTAAATCCCGCTGCTGAATAAGGATTCAGATTGAAGTCATGAAGCGCCCTCATGCACAGCAGGGTCAGCGGCTTGCATGTCTAACCAGAGAGTCCTGATTGGCTTGGCTATGGGCAGGAAAATGTATAGATTGATTAAATCATGATTGGACTGAGCGGTTTCCCATGCCGGGTGAAAATGCTCGTCTTGGCAAGCTTTTTGATCCTGCTCTGTAGCGTCAAAGCTTTTGAAGCTCGCGCTGCGGACGGGGGGATTAATGACGCCTTGGCCGAGGCTGGCTGCGTGCAGGTTGGTATCAAGCGCCTACCGCCGATCGGCAAAACGCAAGTTTTTGAAGCGACTTGTGCTGGACCATCGCACACCATTGTCAGGGTTGTATGCATGGGTGGACGATGCATCGCGGACCATCCTCACGGCAGGCGGAACGAGCCTGGCGAACGCGACGAAGAAAGCAGTGATAGCGATTGAGAAAAACGCGCGCGATCGATTGTCAGTTTTTGTGGCTTATTGACTTCCATGAAGGCGAGAACTTCGCCCCATTTCAGCCGATAAGCCCTCGGGGATCTCTCGCTCGGCAGCGACTGAAACAACTTTGACTGGATGATGCCGTGAACTCGACCACCTCCGCTAAGCCGGACTCTCACGCAGGTCATAGTCACCCGCCAGGCAAGCACAGCGATGATGAGAACCATGACGGACACGACCACGAATCCGGCATCTTCGGCCCGAACACAGAGCTTATTTTCTCTCTCCTTTGCGGAGCTTTGCTGATCGCCGGATATAGCATCGAGAAGACGTTATCCGTCCCTGCATGGCTGCCTCTTGCATTTTATCTCGGAGCTTATTTTTTTGGCGGTTTCTTCACCGTCCGCGAGGCGATCGAAAACCTCCGCCTGAAGAAATTCGAGATCGATACCTTGATGTTGGTCGCGGCAGCCGGCGCTGCTGCGCTTGGTGCATGGGCGGAAGGCGCGCTGCTGCTGTTTCTCTTTAGCCTCGGCCATTCGCTCGAGCACTACGCCATGGGCCGCGCCAAGCGGGCGATCGAGGCTTTGGCGGAACTGGCTCCCCGGACCGCGCTGCGGCGTCGGGGCGCTGACCTCGAAGAGGTGCCGGTGGAGATCCTGGAGATCGGAGACATCATCGTCGTCAAGCCAGATTCAAGGCTGCCGGCCGATGGCTTCCTGATCAAGGGTGCCGGCAGCATCAACCAGGCGCCGGTGACCGGCGAAAGCATACCGGTGGACAAACGTGCGGTGGACGACGCAGCCGCTGCGCGCGCCAATCCCGACAATGTCGCTGCGGCGCATCGCGCTTTTGCCGGCACCATCAACGGCAGCAGCGTCATCGAGATCGAGGTCACCCGCAAATCCTCGGACACGACACTCGCAAAGGTCGTGAAAATGGTCAGCGAGGCCGAAACTCGGAAATCGCCGACGCAGCGCTTTACGGATAAATTTGAGCGGATTTTCGTGCCGACTGTCTTGGTGCTGGCGGTGGCTCTCCTGTTTGCTGGCCTTGTGATCGATGAGCCGTTCCGCGATACTTTTTATCGGGCCATGGCGGTTCTGGTGGCCGCCAGTCCCTGTGCGCTGGCGATTGCGACACCAAGCGCGGTCCTGTCGGGCGTGGCGCGCGCTGCCCGCGGAGGGGTTCTCATCAAGGGCGGCGCCCCGCTGGAGAATCTCGGATCGCTGACCGCTATCGCCTTCGACAAGACGGGCACGTTGACGTCCGGCAACCCCAGGATTACCGATATCGTTCCGGCCCCAGATGTGACTGAAGCCGAATTGCTGACGGTTGCAGTCGCCGTGGAAAGCCTCAGCGACCACCCGCTCGCGCGCGCAATTGCGCGGGACGGACGCGAGCGGCTGGGCGACCAATCGCTGATGGAGGCAACCGATCTCGACAGCTTGACCGGGCGCGGCGTGTCGGCTCGCCTGAACGGGGAGACGGTGCTGATCGGCAAGGCAGAGATGTTTGGTGTGGACGGCGTCGCTTCTCTCTCAGAGCCCATGCAGAAGGCCGTCGCCTCTCTTCGCGAGGGCGGCCGGACGACAATGGTGGTCCGTCGCGGCGACCGCGACATCGGCGCCATCGGATTGATGGATACGCCGCGCGAAGCCGCGAAAGCGACGCTCGCCCGCCTACATGTATTAGGCATCAAACGGCTGATTATGATTTCCGGCGATCATCAGAAGGTCGCAGAGGCGGTCGCAAGGCAGGTCGGTATCGACGAGGCTTGGGGCGATCTGATGCCCGAGGACAAGGTCGAGGCGATCAAGAAGCTGCGTTCCCAAGGCAAGGTCGCCATGGTCGGCGACGGCGTCAACGATGCGCCGGCGATGGCGACCGCAACCGTCGGGATCGCGATGGGCGCTGCCGGCTCCGATGTGGCGCTCGAGACGGCGGATGTCGCCCTGATGGCCGATGATCTCTCCCATTTGCCCTTCGCGGTCGGGCTGAGCCGAACGACGCGATCGATCATTCGACAGAACGTGTTCGTCAGCCTGGGAGTAGTCGCACTCCTGGTTCCATCCACAATCATGGGGCTCAGCATCGGCGTCGCGGTGGCTTTCCATGAAGGATCGACGATCATCGTCGTCGTCAATGCGCTCAGGTTGCTCGCATATCGGAAAGACCCGGCCGTGTAGCTAACGGCCATGCCCCCGGAGGCCTGCTCACATTCCGAGCTTCTGCGCTGAGAATGGAGCTCGGAGTGATGGTACCTCTACGCTCAGGCAACCGCGCTTCGGCCATCAAAGCTAGCCTAAAGGTCACCTCTCAGCACATCGAGAGGGATTTTCAGATACCGCCGGCCATTCGGCTCGCGAGCAGGCAATTTTCCGCCCTGAATGTTGACCTGGAGTGACTGCAGAATCAATCGAGGCATCGCCAAGCTACGGTCGCGCTCATTGCGCATGGCGACGAACGCCGCCTCGGTACCGGCTTTTATCAAATGGATGTTATGGCCGCGCTGCTCCGCGACGCTCGATTCCCACTGCGGTTCGCGGCCGCCGGGCTGGTAGTCGTGACCGACGAAGAGACGTGTTGCCTCGGGAAGCGTAAGCGTCGTCCCGGCCTCACCTTTCGCGCGGGGACTGGAACGTTGATGTTCCGAGCCGAGAGGGGCTTGGACATATGACGATTTCAGAGCTTACGCT
>NZ_JBHSLU010000098.1:0-6568 GCF_042655245.1 Allobosea massiliensis
TCCCATCGTCAGCCTGCCAGCCGTGGCCGCCTGACCAGCCCGACCAAAGCCGGCACGCGGTGGCTCTGCGAAGCTACACCACCAGCAGGGACACGACCTGATCGCCTGCGCTTTCCCAGTGATCTGACCGACCGCGAGTGGGCTGTCGTCGCGCCGATGATCCCTGCGCCCAGGCGCGGTGGGCGGCCACGCACGACGGACATGCGCGATGTTTTCGAAGCGATCCTGTTCATCGCGTCGAGCGGATGCCCATGGCGCATGCTGCCGGGCGACTTTCCGCCCGTTTCGACCGTGCGCGGCTATTTCTACGTCTGGCGCGACAGCGGCCTGCTGGCGACGATCAACCAGCTCCTGGTGATGGCGGCGCGCGTGATCGCAGGCAAGCAAGCTCATACTGGGCGGCGAGTTCGACAATGTCGGCGGTCAGCGCCGCATCGTCAGCGCGGCCCTTCGGAACCTTGCGTTGCGTAGATCGATGCTGCCCCAGAACCCGGCACGCCAACCGCTCCGACACGCCGAACTTCATCATGGCGTGGTCGATGCAGCGGCGACGGCGGGCGGGGCTCAGAAGTTTCCCGAGGCAGCCTCCTTGAGAATGAGCTTCTCAAGCGTCAGATCCGAGACAGCCTTCCGTAGCCGTTCGTTCTCCTTCTCCAGATCCCTCAGCCGCTTCACCTGGTCGCTCTTCAGGCCGCCGAACTCCTTGCGCCAACGGTAATATGTGAACGCCGTCACACTGATGGCCCGGATCGCCTCCGCGACCGGGCGCCCCTGGGACAACAGCACGTCGACCTGGCGCAGCTTCGCGACGATCTCTTCAGGCTTGTGCTTCTTCTGCGGCATCGCGGCATCCTCCAAAGGCTCAAAAAGCCTACTTCAGCGAGGGCCACTTTTCAGGGGGCAGGCCAGTTCATAACGCTGCCTAGATCAGCACCATGGCAGACGAACGCGGCACCGCGTCAGTGCTGAAGGCGGGGCCGTGCGGGGGGGATGTCGCGCGCCGACACGGACCAGGAGACCACCGCACCGGGGTTCTGAAATATGCTTCTCCTCGTGAAGAGGTTATTCGCGCGCGAAGACCGCGGGAGAACCGTCAGCGACCGTATAGATCGTGAACGGCCCCGCCTTCCTGCCCGGCATTCCCGGGGAGCCGGCCGGCATGCCGGGCAGCGCGATCCCCTTGATGGCTGGCCTCTCGTCAAGCAGGCGCTCGATCGCCGTGACGGGCACATGCCCTTCCACGACGTAGCCGCCAACGAGGGTCGTGTGGCAGCTCTCCAGGGATTTGGGGATGCCCTGCTCTCGCTTGACGGAGGACACATCACGGCTGAGCCGCACCGCTGTTCGAAAACCCTCCTGCTCAACATGGCGAACGTAGATGGCGCAGCATCCGCAGTCCGGAGACCGGTAGATGATCATTTCCTCGGCAGCTGCCAGACCCGACGGCGTCGGCAGCAAGAGGGCGGCAGCGAACATTAAACTTCTCATGGGAGTCCTCCAACCGGCTTACTCGGCCACGGGCACTGCCTTGCGACCGCTCGCCTCGACGACCACGCCCACGACGTGCCGAGGCAGGCCTCGCTGCTTGATCAGGCCGTAGATGGCCGGGATGACCACGAGCGTCAGGACCGTGGAAGAGATCATGCCGCCGATCATCGGCACGGCGATGCGCTGCATGATCTCGGAGCCGGCGCCGGTGCTCCAGAGGATCGGCACCAGGCCCGCCATGATGGCCACCACCGTCATCATCTTCGGGCGCACGCGCTCGACGGCCCCAACCATGATGCTTTGGTAAAGATCGTCCCGGGTGGGCGCCCGGCCCGCTGCCCAGGCGGTCGCACGCTGCTCCTGCCAGGCATGCTCGAGGTAGATCAGCATGATCACGCCAGTTTCGGCGGCGACGCCCGCGAGCGCGATGAACCCGACCGCAACCGCGACCGACATGTTGAAGCCGAGCCACCACATCAGCCAGATGCCGCCGACGAGCGCGAACGGCAGCGAAAGCATAACAATAAGCGTCTCGGTGAGCGCCCGGAAGTTGAGATAGAGCAGCAGGAAGATGATGAGCAGCGTGACCGGGACCACGATCTTCAGCCTCGCTTCCGCCCGCTCCAGGTACTCAAACTGACCGCTCCAGGTCACGTAGTAACCTGCCGGGAACCGCACCTCCTGAGCGACGGCCTGACGCGCATCCGCGACGTAACCACCGAGGTCACGGTCCCGGATGTCGACGAAGATGTACACCGCCAGCTGCCCGTTTTCGGTGCGGATGGCAGTGGCCCCGCGGGTAAGCTTGACGTCAGCCACCTCGCCAAGCGGCACGGTCCCGCCGGCGGGTAGAGGCACCTGCACCTCGCTCGCGATGGACTGGGGGTTTGAGCGCAGCTCGCGCGGATAGCGTACGTTGACCGTGTAGCGCTCGCGGCCCTCCACGGTGGTCGTCACCGCCTCGCCGCCGAGAGCCGTCGCGATCACGTCCTGAACGTCACCGACCGTCAGGCCGTAGCGCCCGAGCGCCACGCGGTTTGGCTCGATATCGAGATAGTAGCCGCCGATGACGCGCTCGGCATAAGCGCTCGCCGTGCCGGGTACGTTACGCACCACAGCTTCGACCTGGCGCGAGACCTTCTCCATCTCGGCGAGGTCGGTGCCGAACACCTTTATCCCTACAGGTGTGCGGATGCCGGTCGCAAGCATGTCGATGCGGGCCCGGATCGGCATCGTCCAGGCGTTCGAAACGCCCGGAAACTGGAGGGCCTTGTCCATCTCGGCCTTGAGGCTGTCGAGCGTGACACCCGGCCGCCATTCGCTCTTGCGCTTCAGGTTGATAATGGTCTCGAACATCTCGACAGGCGCCGGATCGGTGGCGGTCGCGGCGCGACCCGCCTTGCCGTAGACCGAGGCCACCTCCGGGAAGGACTTGATGATGCGGTCCTGGGTCTGCATCAGCTCCGCCGCCTTGGTGACCGAGAGCCCGGGCAGCGTCGTCGGCATATACATTAGCGTGCCTTCATTGAGGCTCGGCATGAACTCGCTGCCGAGCTGGCGGGCCGGCCAGACCGTCGCGCCCAACGCGACAAGCGCGACCAGAATGGTGAGCGTTTTCGCCTTGAGCACGCCGCGGATCACGGGCCGGTAGATCCAGATCAGGAAGCGATTGATGGGATTTCGGTGCTCGGGGATGATCCGTCCGCGCACGAAGATGACCATCAACGCCGGCACGAGCGTCACGGAGAGCAGCGCGGCCGCAGCCATTGCGAAAGTCTTCGTGAAGGCAAGCGGGCCGAATAGCCGGCCTTCCTGGTTCTCCAGCGTGAAGATCGGCAGGAACGAGACCGTGATGATGAGGAGGCTGAAGAACAGCGCCGGCCCAACCTCGCTTGCCGCCTCGATCAGGATCTCGATACGGGGCTTGCCGGGCTCCGCCCGCTCCAGATGCTTGTGGGCGTTCTCGATCATGACGATGGCGGCGTCGATCATGGCGCCGACCGCGATGGCGATGCCCCCCAGGCTCATGATGTTCGAGCCGAGCCCGATGTACTTCATGGCCGCGAAGGCTATCAGGATGCCGACTGGCAGCATCAGGATGGCGACGAGCGCACTGCGCAGGTGCAGCAGGAACACGATGCAGACGAGCGCCACGATGACGCTTTCCTCGATCAGCGTCGTCTTCAATGTGTCGATCGCCGCCTCGATGAGCTGCGAGCGGTCATAGACGGGAACGATCTCGGTGCCGCTGGGAAGACTCCCGGCAACTTCGGAAAGGCGCTTCTTGACGTTGTCGATGACGGTTAGCGCGTTGGCTCCGAAGCGCTGCAGGGCGATGCCGCTCGCGACCTCGCCCTCGCCGTTGAGTTCGGTGATGCCGCGGCGTTCGTCGGGCCCGATCTCGACGCGGGCGACGTCGCGGAGGCGCAAGGGAATGCCTTGGCTCGTCTTGAGGACGATGTTCTCGATGTCCTCGACACTTTTGAGATAGCCACGGCCACGCACCATGAACTCGAACTCAGACAACTCGACGGTGCGCCCGCCGACATCGGCGTTGCTGCCCCGGATCGCCTCCCGTACGCGCGCGAGCGGGATCCCTTGCGCCCGGAGCCGGCTCGGATCGACGACAACGTTGTACTGCTTCACGAAGCCGCCGACGCTCGCGATCTCGGCGACCCCTTCCGCCTTCGCGGCGGCAAAACGGATCACCCAATCCTGGATGGAGCGCAGTTCCGCGAGCGTGCGCTCCTTCGCGATCACTGCGTACTGGTAGACCCAGCCGACGCCGGTCGCGTCCGGGCCGAGGCTCGGCGTGACGCCCTGGGGCAGGCGCTTCGTCGCGGCGTTCAGGTATTCGAGCACGCGCGAGCGCGCCCAGTACGGGTCCGTGCCGTCGTCGAAGATGACATAAACGAATGACACGCCGAAGAAGGAAAAGCCGCGGACCACCTTGGACTTCGGCACCGTCAGCATGGCCGTGGTGAGCGGAAAGGTGACCTGGTCCTCCACGACCTGCGGCGCCTGGCCGGGGTATTCCGTGTAAACGATGACCTGCACGTCGGAGAGGTCGGGGATGGCGTCGAGCGGCAAGGTCCGGAGCGCATAGAGCCCCGCTGCAACGGCGAAGACCGTCCCGACGAACACCAGGAGCAGGTTGCGGGCCGACCAACTGATGAGGCGCGCGATCATTGCGGCTTCTCCTCGCTCGCGGCCACCATGCTCTGCAGCGCTGCCTTGAGGTTGCTTTCGGCGTCGATGAGGAAGTTGGCCGCAGTCACGACTTGGTCGCCTGCTGCAACTCCCTGCCGGATCTCGACGACGCCGTTTCCGCGGGCGCCCACCTTCACCTCGCGCGGCTCGAAGCGGCCCTCGCCCTTGTCGAGAATCACGACCTGCCGCATGCCGGTGTCGATAACGGCGCTGTCAGGCACGGCCACAACGGGCTGATCGGAGCCGGTCGCAATGTCGACGTCGCCGTACATATCGGGCAGCAGGACGCCGTCTGGATTCGGGATCTCGACGCGCACGCGCGTCGTGCGCGTCTCCTTGTTGACCTGCGGATAGATCAGGTCGACCCGCCCCGTGAACGAGCGCCCGGGCAGGGCATGGGTCCGCATCGTTACGGGTTGGCCGAGCCGAACGGCGCCAAGATCGTGCTCCGGCACGTCGGCCAGCACCCAGACAAGCGAGAGGTCCGCGATGCGGAACAGGACATCGCCTGAAGGAGCGCGCATGCCGTCGATGGCCGTGCGCTCAAGGACGACACCGTCGCGGGGCGCTGGCCAAGTGATGGTCAGCGGCACTTTGCGCGTGCGCTCGATCTCCGCGGTAACATCGGGCGGCACGTTCAGGTTCTCGAGCCGGCGCCGGGCTCCATCGGCGAGCAGCGGGCCGGAGCTCGACGGCTGGACCACCAAGGACAGGTACTGGGCGGAAGCGGCCGCGATCTCGGGCGAGTAGAGGCGCATCAGCGGCTGCCCTTTGCGCACCCGGGCGCCCGTGGTCACGGGCTCAACTTTCTCGATAAAGCCTTCCGACCGGAGTGCGACGACGGCGACGCGGCGCTCGTCGAGCTGGACGGACGCCGGCGCGCGGACCGGCCGGGTGACCACGCGTCGTTCGACGGCCTGCGAGCGCACGCCCGTGCGCTGCAGCTTGCCTGGGCTCACCTTAACGATCGACCCGTCGTCCGCTTCGCCTTCATAGACGGGCACGTAGTCCATCCCCATCGAGTCCTTCTTCGGGACCGGCGAGGTGTCGGGCAGACCCATCGGGTTGCGATAGTAGAGGACCTTCTTGGCAGGCTCCGCGGAGCCCACGGCAGCCGCGCCGTGGCCCGCGTGAGAGGCAGATTGGTCGATTCTTGCGCTCGCGTCACCGCCGGTACGGACGGGCAGGTGGTCCAAGCCGCCGGCAGCCGAATGTTCGGCAGGATGAACGGGGTGGCCGTCGGAGCCGCCGCCGAAAACGACCGAGCCCGCCGGGGCCGAACCTTCGTCGCGGCCAAGCATAGGGATCAACCAAGTCGGCGCCCAGCTCGGCAAGGGCCACCCCGCCTTGCCGATGGTGTAACCAGTTCCAAGCGCGCCAACGACGGTCGCGAGGACGAATGCAAGCCTGACAAGCCGCCCGACGGTGCTTCTCCCTCGCAGACCGCGGTCGGCCGGATCGAACGCATGGAACGGAGTGACCTGGTCCATCGGTTACCGCCTTTAAAGGAGCTAATTCTGGACTGTTGCCGCCTTGCCCCTTGGGGGCGAGCTGCACACGACGGGTGACCCGACCAGAGCGCGATCCGAGATCGTGAGATCCCGAGACGAACAGATCGCCGTCGCCGCCGAAGCAATTTCCTAGCGCCGCGCCAGGACAGCATCCTTGCGCCAGATCAAATCGGCTCTTGAAACCCTGTGGCGGCTCCTTGCAGCGGCACTACGCGTGGAGATGCCCAGGCGAACAGGTGCCGAAGAGCGAACAACGGCTCCGGGTCGTGTCCCTGCTGGTGGTGTAGCTTCGCAGAGCCACCGCGTGCCGGCTTTGGTCGGGCTGGTCAGGCGGCCACGGCTGGCAGGCTGACGATGGG
>NZ_JBHSLU010000099.1:0-2651 GCF_042655245.1 Allobosea massiliensis
CCCATCGTCAGCCTGCCAGCCGTGGCCGCCTGACCAGCCCGACCAAAGCCGGCACGCGGTGGCTCTGCGAAGCTACACCACCAGCAGGGACACGACCGACATCCTGGCCGAAACGCCGACGCACCCATTGGGCCAAGACCTCGGCAGTCTCGCCGACAACCTCCAGTCCCTCGCCTCTCCAGACCTGCACCAAACGCGATGGCGGCACCGGTTGAAGCAGACTGTAGAGTTTCTCACCCTTCGCGTGCGCCTTATAGGCCCAATAGGTCAAAAACTCCGCGCGAAAGTCCCGGTCGACGATCGCGCCTTCCAGCAGCTCCTCGATCAGACGGACCGAACGGTGCAACAGGTTCGCGGCCACGGCCGACGGATCATCGGGATCGCATTCCGCCATGTTGGGCAATAGGCAGAGAATTCCATCGCTCTCGACATGCGGCCAGGTCAGAAGCGCGGGGTGGTCGACGAGCGCCGTGCGAACCGGCACAGTCGGGAAGCCCGCCGTCGCTACGATGTCGATCCTGCGCGTCACGCCGTCTGAGAAGGCGACGCTGACCCGCCAAGCCGCAGCCCAACGGCGCGTCGGGTAGCAGCTGCTGATCGTGGCCTGATCGAGACGCGCGGGCGCCTGCCCCGTCAGCTCGCGCAACGTTGCTTCGAGCCGAAGCGCGGCCTGCCGCCAACGGAGCGTGCGAGGCTGCTCAGGCATGGCGGCCGCCACCGGCGCTGCTGACGGCCGCCGCCGCAGCTGCCGTCGCGCCCAACAGCGCCGCCGAGCCGATGATCGCCGGGGCTGCCACGGCAGCGCGCTTCTCCTCCTCGAGCCGCTCGCTGAAAAAGGTGGTCGCGAACATCTTGTCCCAACATTTCAGGGCGCGCTCGCGCGTGCAGTCGGTTTCGAACAGCGGCTGGAGCGTATCGATCGCCTCAGTGAGTTTGTCGCGAAAGCACCGCGCTCCGGCATCGTCGCTACCGCTGGTGATGTAGTCGCCGGGCGTGACCGGATGCACAACTTGCAGATCCCAGTTGAGCCGGTCGCGGATCGCCACCATGGTGTCATAGAGCGCCCGATCTTCCCGGTTATTGACCCGGAACCGCTCGGTCGTGAGCACCGTGATGCCGAAGCCGCTGAGGATGCCGCCGCGCCAGCTATAGCGACTGCGGGCGTACTTCTTCAGGTCGCGGTTGATCCGGCGGAGCTGGACGCCATCCGCTGACTTGGCCCTTTCATCCTCATACCAATCGGAGACGTCGCGAGCATCGGATCGTTTCCAGCCGCTGCTCGCCGCGAGCTCGTAGTGGACCTCATCGCCGAACGCCGTCGAGGTCACGACGCGACGATACACCGGCAAGTCGACGTGATAGCCCTTCTCGTAAATGACCCGAACGCAGTTGGAGCGGACCTCGGGCGCACGCTTGAACTTGCCGTCATCGACCGCATTCCGGACCATCTGGCGGGCTTGCAACGACGTCATCTCAGCGCCGCGTTCGCCGACCAGATCTTCCTTGCGGAAGTAGACGCCGTCATCGATGTCGTAGTCGTTGTCCGGGTCGCGGACCATGGTCTTCATGGCGTAGCTACCCTGCTTGATGAACTCGAGCGGCGCCGGCTTGTTGGCGTTGGCCAAGCCGTTGCGCAGCCGAGTACGGTTCGCGTCGCGCCGGTCGCGCATCGCATCCTGCTCGCTCTTGGGAAGAGTCACCTCCTGATCGTCATACGCACGAACGTCTTTGGCGCAGTCGTACATCACCTATCCTTTCTGGGTTTGTGTCAAAACGCGATCCCAGATCGCGCCGGTGAACGGCATTGCCGGCAGGTCGAGCAGCAGGCGCCGGATCATTCGGCCGTCCTCACTGTTCAAGTCGTCGCAGGCGCTCTTGGTGAGGTCGGCGTCGGTGTTGGCCTGACCGATCAAGCGATCCATCGCCTCGGGGCGCGTGTCGTCGAGCGCCAAGTACGGCATCATGCTGGCGGGGACCGGCTTGTTGGGGAACCGCACCCGCCGGATCGAGCGCCCGCAATTCGTCATCGCGTTGGCGAGCAGCCGCGCCATGTTGTCGAAGGCAAACTCCTGTGCCGCGATGCTGAGCGGCGCGACGTCGGCGCCAAGCGACCAGTCGAGCATTGACCGATGGGCGGTCTCGGCGTCGAGATGATCGCCTTCCGGACGCGGACAGGTTCCGAGCGAGAATATCTCAATCGGCTGCTCCGGCGCAGCGATCGTCAGCGCGTCGACGAGCCCGACCATGATCGGATTGTTCGCCCACAGACCCCCGTCGGCGAACACCTGCTTCGGGCCGCCCGGGGTATTCGGATCGTCGATCGCGGCGAGCGAGCGGTAGATCGGCGCCGCGCTGGACGCCAGGCACACATCCACGAGCGGATAGCGATCGTCACGCACGCCGCTCTTGGGCGTCTTCTTGAAAACCCAGGCGCGATGCTCGCTCATCAGCACGGTAGGGACGGACAGTGAAATGCCCCGCCCATCGAAAACATCAAGCATGGTGACGTCGCCAAGCACTGCCGTCAGGGCTTCGCGAAGCGCTTTGTCGCCCGGTCGTGTCCCATAGCGTGGTGTAGCTGACGGTGGTCACCGGCGATTGCCGGTTAGGTTTGGGTTGTGAACGCCAACCCTGAACCGAGAGATCCCCGA
>NZ_JBHSLU010000100.1:0-1233 GCF_042655245.1 Allobosea massiliensis
CCCCTCGAACGCTTCAGGCCAATCCGGGCTAACCGCTTCAATCCAAACAACTTCAAATTCCCTTAGCGTGTATTAATGTAGAAATGCCCACGGAGCCCCCTGATGAGCAAGGTAGGTCAGGAGCGCGTCGGGCACCGCATCGCCGGCGCGTAGGCCAAACCCCGGATAGCGCAGAAGGCAAAGCTGGACCGCAAATCCAAGACGGTTGCGACTGCCGCGCCGATCGGCGGCAAGGTCGAACTCAGCGGGCGACAAGGTGTAATGCCGGATGAGTTCGCTCTCGCCCTCGGGAATGCCGAAGAGGCGCCCGCGCTCGTCATCGGTCAGCAGCTCCCGCCGCGCCATGTCGGCCATCCTCCCCAAGGATGATCGACCCTAACCCGCCTCACCGACCTCGCCGAGTCCGATCAGTCGGATTGCGTCACACAATCAACAGCTCAATGCGTTTGCAGGCCTTTGACAGAATGACGGGATTAGTGACACGATTCGTCGATCATCAAGCTGCAGTAGCGGCGCTCGGATAATCGGCCGTTTGCGTGACGGCGCCGGAAGGGAAGAAGCTGGTGCTGATAGGCTACATGCGCGTGAGCAAGACGGACGGCAGCCAGGTCGTCGATCTGCAATCCGACGCGCTCGTGGCGGCCGGCGTCGCCGTCGATCAACTCTACACCGATCGCGCGTCGGGAAAACGCGACGACCGCCCAGGACTGGAGGCCTGCCTGAGAGCGCTGCGCGATGGCGACACGCTGATGGTCTGGAAGCTCGATCGGCTGGGCCGCAGCCTCAAGCACCTCGTCGATGTCGTGCAGGCTCTCAATAGACGCGGCGTCGGGCTGAAGGTGCTCACCGGCCAAGGCGCCGCGATCGACACCACCACGGCCAACGGCCGGCTGATGTTCAACTTCTTCGCGGCGCTGGCGGAGTTCGAGCGCGAGCTGATCGTCGAGCGCACCAATGCCGGCCTCGCCGCAGCACGAGCCCGCGGGCGCAACGGCGGCCGGCCCTTCAAGATGACGTCGGCGAAACTGCGGCTGGCGCAGGCGGCCATGGGCAAACCCGAGACGAAAATCGGTGAGCTCTGTGCCGAACTCGGCGTCACCCGTCAGACGCTCTACCGCCATGTCGCGCCCACAGGGATCTCCGGCCAGACGGCGAAAAGCTGCTCGGCCGCAAGCCCAAATCGCCGCGTTCCCGGTCCGTCCAACTAAACGCGGTTTAGCGAACAAACCTTGA
>NZ_JBHSLU010000101.1:0-908 GCF_042655245.1 Allobosea massiliensis
AGAGCCCGTCCCGAAAGGGTTGAGCGACTGGGGCACTCGTGATTCCAAGGGGTTGTTCAGGCCATCTTGGAGCGAGCGATGTGGACCCCAGCCACTCGCCGGCAGCATAGTCGCGCGGGACTTCGATATGAAACGGATTTGACGGATGCGGAGTGGCGGCTGATTGCGCCGTTGCTACCGGCGCCGAAGCGGACGGGCCGGCCGCTCTCCTGGCCGCTGCGCGAGATCGTCAACGCGATCTTTTACGTCATGCGCGGAGGCGTCGCCTGGCGGCTTCTGCCGAGCGACCTTCCGCCCAAGAGCACGGCCTATCGCTGGTTTGCGGCCTGGCGAGACGGGGGCGTGTTCGAGGCTCTCAACCATGCGCTGCTGATGATCGATCGCGAACGCAGCGGTCGGCCGGCCTCGCCCAGCGCCTGCATCATCGACAGCCAGAGCGTGAAAACGAACGAAGCCGGTGGGCCCCGTGGCTACGACGCCGGCAAGAAGATCATGGGTCGCAAGCGCCACGCCCTCGTCGATACCGACGGGCGTGGCCTCGTCCTCTTCGCCCATCCCGCCAGCGTGCAGGATCGCGATGGGGCGGGCCCGCTGCTGGCCGCCTCGCGCCGCCCGTTCCCCTTCATCGAGAAGGTCTTCGCGGACGCTGGCTACCAAGGCCCGCGTGTCGCGACCGCCACCCGCATCGCCGTCGAGATCGTCCGGCGCAAGCCCGATCAAATCGGCTTCGCCGTTCAGCCCCGGCGGTGGGTCGTCGAGCGCTTCTTCGCCTGGATCAATCGAAATAGACGGCTCTGGAAGGACGCCGAAGCCACCATCGCCTCCGCGACGGCCTTCCTCTACGCAGCCGCCGCCATGGTTCTTATCCGCCGCATCGCGCGAGCGTCATGAGTTCCGGGACGGACTCT
>NZ_JBHSLU010000102.1:0-7071 GCF_042655245.1 Allobosea massiliensis
GGGGATCTCTCGGTTCAGGGTTGGCGTTCACAACCCAAACCTAACCGGCAATCGCCGGTGACCACCGTCAGCTACACCACGCTATGGGACACGACCGGCGCGGGTCAGTTCGACGACCTGCATGGCCACCTCCGAATCGTTGATCTGGAGCCAACCAATCAGACGCAGGCTCTGAACGAACCTGTCGGATCTGACAGGGTGGATTCGCTCAAAGGTTGTGGCCGCGCTATCGCCATATCTTTCCGGCAAATGCCATCCGCATCGATCGCGAGAGGATCATCAGGCGCGTGAAGCAAGGCGCCGCAACACAACGGAGACCCGATGAAATCGGTGGAAATGGCTTATCAAGAGCTGGTCGACGGTCTGCACTCGTCGGACGCGGAAGCGGAGTTCGGGCGCGTCGGCCAACGTGTCGCCGAGAGCATGGGGTTCCGGTACTTCGCCTATCTCGGCTTTGGCGAAGCCGATCCAGTCTTGATCTCGTCCTATCCCAAGCGCTGGAGCGAGCATTATTTTGCGGAGGGCTACCAGGACGTCGATCCCGTGGTCGCCTTCGCTCGAAGCGGGCGCGCAACACTGCAGTGGACCCGCGAAGCCGCGCGTCAGTTTCCGCTGCGCGCCCAGAAGCGCCTTTTCGACGACGCAGACGAGTTTGGCATCCGCCATGGCGTCTCTGTCGCGATCGCCGGCGGCTTCAATCGGTTCGCCGCCTTCACCTTCGCGGTCGACGAAGTCAGCTCAGCTCATGGGAGGATGGTCACCGAAGCGAACGACATCGTCCAACTGATCGGGCTGACATTTCACGCGCACGCCGATGCGAAATTGGGGCTGCGGTCTCCGCCCAATGACGCGGTGCCGTTGACCCAGCGCGAGAGGGAATGCCTCACATGGGCTGCTCGGGGAAAATCGATGGAGGCGACCGCCATGATCATGGGGATCACGCCGCGGGCGATTAAGTTTCACCTTGATAACGCCCGGGCGAACCTCGGAGCGGAGACGTTGCCGCAGGCTGTCGCCAATGCGCTCAAAGCACG
Organism: Allobosea massiliensis; assembly: GCF_042655245.1. Lineage (NCBI taxonomy): Bacteria > Pseudomonadati > Pseudomonadota > Alphaproteobacteria > Hyphomicrobiales > Alloboseaceae > Allobosea > Allobosea massiliensis. The sequence continues at coordinate 1,035 of NZ_JBHSLU010000102.1, forward strand.
GTGGATTGCCTGATCGGTTTCAACAATCTCCCATTTGCGCTCGAGCTGAAGGCACGGCCTCCAGAACGTAAGCACCTGAGAACCTATTCTAATTCCTCGGGGCGGACGTGAAATGGACCACGTCGTCCAGCGCCATTAAGTATCTGTTAACCTTAAATCTCTGGACGGCAGGCGAGAATCATGGCCAACATTTGTCGGGCGTAGGGCGATAAAACGTACCTAGCCCGACAATGGGGTTCAGAATCGACAATGATGCCGCAGGCGTTGACCACAATGCAGGGCGAGGATCCTGCGGACAAGATCGTCCGGCACGCCGGCATGCTCTCGGATCATCTGCAGGCACGGCGCAAGCAGATGTATCCGCCCAACGCGCAAAAGAGCCTCAGGCATTTCATGATACATGAAGTGTCCAGGCTGACGTCGATTCCTGAGTCGACCCTCAAGCTGATGTCGAATGAAGGCAAGGGCCCCGTCCCTGCCCGGCTCGAGAACAATCACCGCGCCTACACGCTGGCGCAGATCAACGCGCTTCGCGCGTTGTTCGCAGCGCAGCGCCCCGCTGAAGCCTTACGATTCCTGCCGCATCGGCGAGTCGGAGAGCATTTGCAGATATTGGCCGTCGCCAATTTCAAGGGCGGCAGCGCGAAGACGACGACGAGCGCCCATCTGGCGCATTACCTGGCGTTGCATGGCTATCGCGTTCTGGCGATCGATCTCGATCCGCAGGCGTCTCTGTCGGCGATGTTCGGCGCGCAGCCTGAAATGGATGTGCAGCACAACGAGACGATCTACGCCGCTCTTCGATACGACGACGAACGCCGCCCCATCGCGGAGATCATCCGGCCGACCTATTTCAGCGGGATCGACCTGATCCCGGGAAACATCGAGGTCATGGAGTACGAGCACGAAACGCCGCGCTTCCTTTCGAAACGCCAGGCTGGTTCGGACGGCATCTTTTTCGAGCGCCTTCGGCTCGCTCTGGCGGAGGTGGAGGACGATTACGACGTCGTCATCCTCGATACGCCGCCATCGCTAGGGTTCTTGACGCTGGGCGCCATCTACGCGGCGACCGGGCTGCTTGTGACCGTGCACCCCGCGATGCTCGACGTGATGTCGATGAGCCAGTTCCTTCTGATGATGGGGGACCTGATCTCGGTGATCCGCGACGCCGGAGCCACGATGAGCCAAGATTTTCTGCGCTACGTGGTGACGCGGCACGACCCGATGGACCAATCGCAGGTCCATGTCGTGACCATGCTTCGCCATCTCTTCACCGAGGACGTTCTCACATCAACCGCGGTTGAAAGCGCGGCCATCGAGACGGCGGGCCTGGCGAAGCGCACGTTGTACGAGCTCGAGCCTGGCAACATCTCAGCAGCGACAGCCAAACGCGCGCGCGAGTCCGTCGATGCTGTCAACGACCAGATCCTCAGCCTGATCAAGCAAAGCTGGGGCCGGACATGATGGGCAAGCGTGCCGGCGGAAAATCGATCCTGGCGAACTTCGGCTCCTTCTCCCAGCCCGACACAGCGGTTCCGGATGTGCCGGGTGCGGACGCCGGTCCAATGGTGGCGCAGCCGCTGGCCCGGGTTGGGGCGGGCGTGATCGGAGCGACACAGCGCTCGCTCACCGAGTTGCGGGAAGAGCGCGACCGCCTCAAGGCGCTTGTCGATGCCGGCGGCGGAGTGGATATCGATCCCAAGCTGATCGACCCCTCCCCTTTCCCCGACCGATTGCCAGATGACGATGATCTCGAATTCGCGGCGCTAAAGACGCTGATCTCGGAGGAGGGTCAGAAGGTCCCGATCCAGGTTCGCCGGCACCCATCGCATGAGGGCCGCTATCAGGTCGTTTATGGGCATCGTCGGTGGCGGGCTGCATCCGATCTCGGGATCAAGGTCAAGGCGACGGTTCTCGCGCTGTCGGATGTCGAGCTCGTCGTCGCCCAAGGCATCGAAAATGCCGCGCGCCAGGATCTGAGCTGGGTCGAACGCGCGCTGTTCGCCAAGCGCATGGATGATGCGGGGATCAGGTCGCGCGATGTCCGAGCCGCTTTGTCCGTGGACGATCCGGAACTGGCAAGGTTTCGAGCGGTTTCCCGGGCCCTGCCGGTTGAGATCATCGAAGCGATCGGTCGGGCGCCGAAGGTTGGGCGTCCTCGCTGGACGGCGCTGGCAGATGCGATCGGCAACGACACCTCGGCTCTCGATAGAGTCAGGAAGGCCTTGTCAGATGACAAGGTCTCAGCGCTTCCGTCGGACGAGCGGTTCAAAGCGGCGTTGGCCGCGGTAACGCCGCCCGTCGCGCGACCGCGCCGGGAGATGAAGCTCAGGAGCCCGGCTGGCAGGGTCGTCGGCAAGGCGATGTTTTCGAACGACGACGTCCGATTGTCGGTCGCATCCGGTCACGGTCAGGCCTTCAGCGATTTCCTCGAAGGGGAGCTGCCGGGACTCATGGAGCGATTTTTTGCCCGAGAGGGCGAGGCGTGATTTCAGCGACCTGCGAAAAGCTTGTCATCTGACAAGGTCGAGCAGGGCGATGGAGGCGGCGAAGGCCTTGGCTGAAGCCGGATGATGGTGCAACAAACTAAGAGGTAGCCAAGGCAAAAAGAAAGGCCCCCGAAACAGCGTCTCGGAAGCCCCTCTCGTTAGTCTGGCGACAATGAGAATCCCACTTCCGCGAATCACAGTCAAGAGTCTCCGTGAGGAGATTGGACGCCGTTTTGGTGCGCGCTCTCGCTTTGCCTAAAGCTGAAGGGCAAAACCATGACGCGACTATCCGTAACGACGCCTTTTGGGCGGCGATCGCTGACTCTTGCCCATGTGGCAAGTCAGGTGGTCGCGAAAGCACGACCGCCGGAGAAGGCGGTCCACAAATGGAATATCTTCCGTGCGATCTGCACCGCCAAGAACGCGCTGGGCGTCCCTGAGCGGGCGCTGGCCGTCCTGGACGCTTTGCTGTCCTTCCACCCTGAAACCGTCCTCACCGGCGAAGGCCTCATCGTCTTCCCATCGAACCACCAGCTCTCCTTGCGGGCGCATGGCATGCCCATGGCGACGCTCAGGCGCCATCTGGCGGCTCTGGTCGATGCCGGGCTGATCGTCCGGCGCGATAGCCCCAACGGCAAGCGCTACGCCCGCAAGGGCAGGGCAGGGGAGATCGAGTTCGCCTTTGGCTTCGATCTGGCGCCGCTCGTCGTGCGAGCTGAGGAATTCGAAGCTCTCGCGGCCGAGGTCGCGGCCGAAGCTCGGGCGCTGCGCCTGGTCCGTGAGCGCATCACGATCTGCCGGCGCGACATCGCAAAAATGATCGCGACGGGGATCGAGGAAGGCGTTCCGACACAGGCAGGTGGGCAGGGGCCGGCCGACTGGGCCGAGATACACCAGCTCTATCGCGGCATCATGATCCGGATTCCGCGCATCGCTACGCGGCAAGCCCTGGAGCCAATCGCCGACGAACTCTCGCTCTTGGCCGACGAAATCCTCAACCTCCTGGAAACGCATATCAAAACTCAAAAAATGAGCGGCAATGAGTCTCAGAATGAGCGTCACATACAAAATTCAAATCCAGACTCCCCTGTTGAACTTGAACCTCGCTTTCCAGAAAGCAGGGGGGTTGGTTTGGAGATCGTGCCGGAACCGAAGCGGGTGCCGGATGGGACGTTCCCGCTGGGCATGGTTCTGGACGCCTGTCCCGACCTCATCGACTATTCGAAGGGCGGAATCGCCAATTGGCGCGACTTCTTGGCGACGGTTGCCGTCGTCCGGCCGATGCTCGGGATCAGCCCAAGCGCCTGGGAGGAGGCGATTGGCGTCATGGACGAGGTCCAGGCCTCGATCGTGGTGGCGGCGATCCTGCAGCGCGGCGAGGCAATATCCAGCGCCGGCGGCTATCTGCGCGAACTGACACGAAAGGCGCAAGCGGCGGAGTTCTCGCTCGGGCCGATGCTGATGGCGCTGATCGGCAGCCGCAAGCGCGAAAAGAAGCGGGCGTGATCGTGATGCAGCGCTGCCACGCTCTGTCTGGATGTTTTGCTCAGGGCTATCGCGGCCTTGCAGACTCCGCCGCGAGGGCTTGTGATGCTCGCAATGGCCAAACTGTCCCGAGCAATACTGACCGTGCTGCTCTCCGGTCGCCACGCGGCACTCGGTGGCCGCTTTGCCCGCGAAAGGGCCGCCAATCTGGCGCGGATCGCGGCGGCCTATAGCCGGGCCGAGCTCGAGGCGGAAAAAGGCATTGGGCCCGCGCGGGCGACCGCGGTCGAGGTCTGGCTGGAAGGGCAGGGACTTTCGCTTCGCGCCGAGCAAACGTGTTCGATGTCTGCGATCGCTGGCACGGAGCAAATTGTTGGGTCGGCAGCGCGATGACGGACATCAGTTTTTGCCCTGCGACCATGTGCCCGCTCTTCGCGGCCGACGGGTCGAGCTGGAGCGGAGCGATAAATGCGCCATGCGAGCGCGAGGGTTGCCGTTGGTTCGACGGACAAGTCTGTCAGGCCGGGCGTGTGGCGACCGGAGAGGTTGCGATGGCGTCAGCCGGGGAAGGGGGGTCCTGGCCGCGATTGAACGATCCGACGCGTCGTCGGGATTTTGATTGTCCGCGAGCGCATCACTGCACCTGGCAACAGCAGTCGCCGGGTGGTTTGTGCGCTCCGCGTCGCGCCCTGGCGCATGGTCTCGATCCCCGGCACTGCCGTTAGGTGGCTACCCCTTCGATGACCGCTGTTCGTGGCGCAGAACGGCCTCAGCCCGCCGCGCCTTCTCCTCCTACCAGCGGGCTTCGACCTGGTCGGCGATCAGATTTTTGTCGATGATGACGATGCGCAGCATGCCGAGCTTGAACGAGACCTCCGACAGCAGCGACAGCTCGTCTTCGGACAGGTCGTAGGCGCCGCCATCGAAGACGGGTACCAAGGCCGCCTTGGCCGCATCGACGGCTTGGTCGAGCTGCGCGCAAAAACGCTCTCGTTTGTCGTCGCTCATCGGCATGGCCGTGTCTCTCGTGGCTGTCCGGAAGCATGCAGGCTGTCGGACCCGAAAGGAAGCTCATACCGCCAGCCGCGCGGCCTTGCCCAGCGCCTGGTCGGCATCGTTGTAATAGCGCGCGGCCTGCTGGACCGAGCGATGCTGGGACTGGCGCATCGCGGCGGGCAGGGCGACGCCGTTGCGGGCCGCCTCGGTGAGATAGCCCGAGCGCAGGCCATGGGCGGAGAACTCAACTGGATCAAGCCCGGCCATGGCGCAGCGCCGTTTCAGGATCAGGTTGATCGCCTGAGGAGTCAGCGCGCGATCGTTGATCGCCTCCCATTGATCGATAGCCCGGAACACCGCGCCCTTCTTGACATCGGCCCGCTCGATCCACTCGCGCAGCGCCGTGACGGGCGCCCCGATCAGCAGGACGCGAGCGTCATCGTCCGCTTGGGTGTTCTTGGTGCGCCCGAGCGCGATCGCCATGCAGGGCAGGCGCGGCGAATCCTTATCATCGGGATCGAGCAGCACATCCGGCTCGACGGTGAGCTGCTCGAGGCGTAGCCGCGCGACCTCGCTGCGCCGGCGCCCACCCGAGCCGAAGGCGACGAGCAGGATGGCGAGATCGCGGGTGTCGGCGAGGCGGTCGGTTTGGCAGGTCGCGATCAACCGGTCGAGGATGTCGCGGGTGATGGCGCGCTTGCTCTTGCGCCGGCGCGGTTCTGCGCTGGCCCGGACCGCCAGGCGCATACCCGTCCGGATCGCCGGCGTGCCGAGCGGGCTCTCAAGACCCTTCCAGCGATGCAGGGTCGCCCAATGCGCCAGGCGGCGCTTCACGGTCGAACTCGCGTGGGGCCCGTCGCTGCGCAGATGGTCGCCGGCGCGCAGGGACGCCTCGACGTCAGCCGGCATGCCGTGCGCGGTATCCTCGGCCCGTCGCGCCGGATCCCAGAGATGATGGGCGATAAATTTCGGGTCTGACGCAATCTCGCTGACGTTTGGGGCTCATGTCGCGCCAATCAGACGCGCCTGGAGAAGATCGATCTTTCCGCGGCCGTACATTTGGCGCT
>NZ_JBHSLU010000103.1:0-4798 GCF_042655245.1 Allobosea massiliensis
TCGCGACATGGCTGCCGGCCTCCATCCGGCAGTCACTCTGAATCACTTCGCGCCTGATTTGGGAATCCCTCCCGATTCAATCAGGTCGGGTTCCGCTCTAATTGTCGCTGGAGGTTTCACGCGCTCGACGATCACGCGTTCTGGTCCACGTAGACGTCGCGGTCGAAAGCGGCGTCGGTTTCTGATTGACGCTCCGCGACAATCTGCGGGGTATTCCTGATTGTCGCGAAGGCTGCCGGCCTTCCACGCTGGCGTTTGGCTTCCATGGCCGATCTGCGCCGGTAGCTTTCGACGTTCATCTCGAAGATCGTGGCATGATGGACGAGACGGTCGACGGCGGCGAGTGTCATGGCGGGGTCCGGAAAGACCTTGTTCCATTCGCCGAAGGGCTGGTTGGCGGTGAGCATGATGGAGCGCCGTTCGTAACGTGCGGAGATGAGTTCGAAGAGCACGCTGGTCTCGGCCTGATCCTTGGTGACGTAGGCAAGATCGTCGAGAATGAGCAGATCGAACTTGTCGAGTTTGGCGATGGTGCGCGGTGATGGCCGTCAGCGGCGCAGCGCAGGCGGTTGCGCAGAGCCTCTGCGTGGCGACGCCAGTCTCGCTCAAGCTGCGCGACACGGCGCTCGTCGACCATCGCGGCCGGCGCGTGAAGCTTCTCAGCGACCTCATCGACCGGCCCGGCGTCAGCGTCATCAGCTTCGTCTATACCGGCTGTCAGTCCTATTGCCCGCCCGCGAGCCTGATCATGCAGATGGTCGACGGCAAGGCCGCCCCGGATGTTAGGCTCGCCTCCGTCACGATCGATCCCTTGACCGACCAGCCGGACGTCCTCGCCGTCCGGGCGCGCGAAATGGGGGCGAGCGAACGCTGGGCCTGGCTCACCGGCGAGCCCTCCGAAGTCTTCGACCTGCTCGACCGGGTCGGCGTCAGCTTCGGGCGCATCGAGGATCACGACGTCGTCTTTCTGATCGCAGGCGGCGGGCGCCTGCTGCGCTTCCGCAGCCTGCCGGATCCCGACCAGATCCTGTGCGTGGTCAGGAAACTGGCGGCGCGATGAAAGGCTGCGCCCGGTTCCACCTCGCGCTGGCGGCCTGGCTGGTTTGCGGGGTGCCGGCCTGGTCGCAACAGCCCTCGCAGCCAATCTCCTCCGACAGCGGCAGAGCGCTGTTCCTCGGGCACACAACCGACGAGCCGCCTGCCCCACTTGCCGTTCTGCGTGGAAGTGGAAGCGGTCTCAGCGTTCCAGCCGAACGCTTCGCCTGCGCCAACTGTCACGGCCGCGACGGCCACGGCGACGCGGAAGGCACGGTGCGCGCGCCCTCCGTCCGATGGCAGGATCTCACCCGCGCCTCAACTCTGCGCCTCGCCTATGATGCGGACGGCCTTCGTCGCGCCATTCTCGAGGGCATCGATCCGAGTGGGCGGACGCTCGACCGGCTGATGCCGGGTTACGCGCTCACTGAGCCACAGATGCAATCGCTGATCGCCTATCTCGGCGGCATCGACGAAGAGCAGCGCATCGGCGTCGAACCAGCGGCCATCCGGCTCGGTATCCTCGCCCAGTCGGCCAGCGACAACTTTCCCGATGCGATGACTGAGGCCTTAAGGCATACGGCTCCGGCCCTGATCTTCGGCAGGCGGATCGAACTCGTGCCACTGGACGGCCGCGTCGACGCAAGCACGCGCGACAGGCTCCGCAACGCCCGCATCGTTGCGACCCTCGCTTTGCCGCATTCATCGCAGGAGCTCTGGCCGGAGCTGGCCCGCCTCGGCATTCCCAACCTGTTTCCCCGCACCCTCCTGCGCGGCGACGAGCCGAAAGCGGATACGATCGGTCTCCTGGCGACGCTCGACGAAATCGGACGAGCGAGCCTCGATCGCGCCGCGGCTTGTGCCAATGGCCCGCTGACGATCATCGTGAGCGACCGCGACCAGCCTTCTCAACGGCTTGCTGCCGCCGCGCGATCGCGCGCCGCAACTCGTCCCGAACTGCCACCCCCGGTCATGCAATCGATCAGCAGCGCGACCCGAAATCCCACTCCCTCGACGCGAGCGGGTCCTTGTGCTCTGGTCTTCGCCGATCCCCAGGAAATCCTGGCCCTGACATCGATCTCCCCGCCTCGGCGATATGTCGGGCTGATCGACCAGTTCGCGCTGGCACAACAGAAGGCTGTAGCGGCTCGGCACGAATTGACGCTCGCCGATCCGCGCTCGATCCAAGGGCGCGACGTCGACACTGCAGGCTTCGCCGAGTTGGTCGCCCAGTCGATCGTCAGGGCTCTGCAGAGCAGCGGGAGATTGGTGACCAGGTCCAGCTTCATGGCGGCGCTCCGACGGAATGTGCCAAGCCCTAACCAACCAACCGTCGCATGGAGGTCGTGATCCGACAGGAGGGATACCTCATGCGTCGTCGCCCCCATCCGCGGTCATGCTTTTTTTCAGCAGACGGTTCTCCAGCGTCAGATCGGCGACACACTCCTTCAGGGCGCTGGCTTCACGACGCAAATCCTTGACCTCGTCGGTCGTAGCCGCACGGGCGGTGTCACCCGCCAGGCGGCGCTTGCCGGCCTCCATGAACTCCTTCGACCAGGTGTAATACAGGCTCTGGGCGATGCCTTCCTTGCGGCACAGCTCGGCGATGCTCTCCTCGCCGCGCAGGCCTTCCAGCACGATCCGGATCTTGTCCTCGGCTGAGAAGTGCCGCCGGGTCGCACGCCGGATGTCTTTCACCACCTGCTCCGCAGGCTTTTTGGCGCTTGAGGGTTTGGGTCTCATCTTCGTTCCTTCGTCACAGCGACGAGACCCAAACCCTCCTTAAATCACAACCGCAAAACTGGGCCATAGGTGCTGACGGCGGACATATTCCTGGGGTTCCGCTCCAAGGCGTGTTCACCCGGCTTGTCTCATTATCCTCAACAGTGACCCCGATGCTCTGAATCGCCGCGGCTGGGGTCACGCATGTCATTTTCCGGATTTTACGCAGCAATTTCCAACCGCCCGCCTTTTTGGGGTTTTTGCCAGTCGGCAAAAATAAAGCCGGGGCGCGCGGCCCCGGCTATTTTGAATTTTCGATCGGCGATCGTTTATGCGAGCTGATCGGATGAGAAGCTGATGACGGCCCATCCGAATTTGTCGGAGAGCCAATTCGCGATTGTCTCGTGGTCGCCGACCGGGTCGATCTTCGTGTCAGCGATGACTTCGCTGGGCAGGTCGACGTCGTGCTCTTCGTCGGTGTCCCACTGGATGTTGGAGATGCGCATCTGCATCGATCGTCCTTTCTGTGAAGCGGTCGACACAATCAGGCGGCGCTGAAGCGGAACGCCTGGCTGGTGCAGAGGTCCATGTAGGCCCTGCAGACGACGCCGATGTTGCCGGCGTAATTCGGCCCGAAGATGCAGGCGACGATGCCGACCTTCTTCTCGAGGCTGAAGCGCTCGAAGCGCTTGGCGTATGCCTCGGGGTCGAGGCCTTCGCGCAGCGAGCGGTACCGGGCGAAGAGCGACTCTGTTCCGCCCTCTCTCATCAGGACGTTCTGAAGCGCTTCCTGAAGGTAACCGTCCGGTCTCGGCCGCCTTGCGCGGTGGGCGGCATTTCCCGAACGGTGTGACCTTAAGTCTAGCTTTAAGGTCATGGCGATGGTTCGGGCTGAGGTTCTGGGCGCGATCGAGCGGCGGCGGCGCTGGCGCTATGAGGACAAGGTCCGGATCGTCGAGGAGAGTTTTTCGGCGGGTGTGACGGTGACGGATGTCGCGCGACGCAACGGGGTCGCGGCAAGCCTGGTTTTCACGTGGCGGCGTCAGGCGAAGCTGGGGCAGTTGGGCGGCTGCAGCCCGGCGCCGCTTCTGCTGCCCGTCGAACTGGCTCCTGTCGTGACCGACGTCCCGCCCACGTCGGCGTCCGAGGTTGCCTGCACAGAGCCCGCGCGCCGGAGCCGTCGTTTGTCCGGCATCATCGAGATTGCGCTCGGTTCTGGCCGCAGGCTGCGGGTCGACCGCGATGTCGACGCGGACGCGCTGCGGCGGGTGCTCGACGTGCTGGACCGGCGATGATCGCGATCCCTGCCGGGATGCGGGTCTATCTCGCGATGGGCCCGACGGATATGCGCAAGGGTTTCGACGGTCTGGCCGCTCTGGCGCAGCAGGCGCTGCAGCAGGATCCGTTCTCCGGCCACCTGTTCGTCTTTCGTGGCCGCCGGGGCGATCTTCTGAAGGTGTTGTACTGGGATGGACAAGGCTTCTGCCTGTTCGCCAAGCGATTGGAGAAGGGCCGCTTCATCTGGCCGGTGACGACCGACGGCGTGGTGCGGCTGACGCCGGCGCAGCTCTCCATGCTGCTGGAGGGGATCGATTGGCGCGCGCCGATTCGAACCGATCGCCCCAGCCTGGCGCTGTGAAGCGAGGTGCTTCGAGCCGATTCAGGACTGTGGTCCGCGGTCAAGATCGACCATGATTCAATGGCTTGGCCGCCGGCCTCGGGATAATCTCGAAAGGACCATGGCGAGCGCCTCCGCAGACCTTCCCGACGACGTGGCGACGCTTCAGGCGCTGCTGATCGCGGCACGGGCCGAGACGGCCGCCCATCTGCTCATGATCGAGAAGCTGAAGGCGCAACTGGCGAAGCTGCGCCGGATGCAGTTCGGGCAGTCGTCGGAGAAGCTCGACGCCGCCATCCACCAGTTGGAGCTGGCGCTCGAGAATGTCGAGGAGGGCACGGCGGCGCGGACGGTTCTGGAGCGCGCGGTCATGCCGGCAACTCCCGACGCCCGGCAGCATCCGGTTCGTCGTCCCTTGCCCGA